>CALZIH010000087.1 GCA_945787305.1 uncultured Desulfobulbaceae bacterium
TCGATGAGATGGACAGGCATGTCGGTTTATGGGTGGAAATTCAATGATGTTTTCAGCGATATTGAAGAGCCGAAATATAATCCGGGAGACAGATTTAATTTTTCTTCAGGCGCAACTACTAGAGAATAAGGCAAATCGTTAACTGGCCTGAAAAGCATTCTGTCCCCGGCGTAGAAAATAAAATCAGTCCCCTCACTCAGGAGGACGAGTTGAGCTATGATTGAATCGGCTATTTTTTTCGTTCGTAGGCCCTGATTATTTCTTGCACCAGCGGATGGCGCACTACATCTGATTTTGAAAAATGACTGAACATAATTCCACGGATGTCGCTGAGGATTTTTTTTGCTTCAATCAGGCCTGAATGACTCCGGCCGGGCAGGTCGATTTGGGTGATATCACCGGTTACCACAGCCCGGGAGTCGAAGCCGATCCGGGTCAGGAACATTTTCATCTGTTCACGGGTGGTGTTCTGCGCCTCATCAAGAATGACAAAGGCATTGTTCAGGGTGCGACCACGCATGAAGGCAAGTGGTGCAATCTCGATAATGCCGCGCTCAACAAGCTCCTGGGCCTTGTCCTGGCCGAGCATGTCGTTTATGGCATCGATCAGGGGACGCAGATATGGGTCAACTTTCTGCGCCATATCGCCGGGAAGAAATCCAAGCTTTTCCCCGGCCTCCACCGCCGGTCTGGTCAGGATGATGGAGCGTACCTGTTCACTGGCAAGGGCTGAGACGGCCATGGCGACGGCAAGGTAGGTTTTGCCGGTACCTGCCGGGCCGATGCCGAAGACTATATCATTTTTACGGATGGCATCAATATAGAGTTTCTGGTTGACGCTTTTGGGCGAAATAACCCGATTACGGGAGGTAATGTATACCTTGTCGAGAAAGATTTCCTCAAGCCGTGTTTTGGGTGAGGATTCAAGGATTTTCAAGCCAAAGGCAATGTCCTGGGTGAAAACAGGATATCCTTTGTCAATGAGGGCATAGAGCTGTTGCAGAACCGAGGCCGCCAAAGTAACGCCATGGACCGGGCCGCTTATTTGTAAGAGGCTGCCGCGAACCTGAACGGTCACTTTGGCTGCCTGTTCGATAGTGTGTAAGTTCTTGTTAAGATCTCCGTACAGAATCTGGGTGATGGTGTTATCGTCAAACTCCAGATTCTGTACGGTCTCTTCGTTAAGGGCGGTAGAAGGTTTCAAAGAGTGGTTACTTCCTTGCTTCCATTTCGCGGTTGATTAATTCCTGCATGGCTTGCGGGCTGCGATTTTTCACCCGGTGGCCGTTGATGAACAGGGTCGGGGTGCCTGTGATATCGGCTTTTTTGGCATCTGCCATGTCCTTATACAGCTTCTGCTTGGTTGCCGGGTTGGCTACATCTTTATTGAATTGCTCCATGTTCAGGCCGGTACTGACAGCTGCTGTTTGAATACTTTCTTTTGTTATTGTGCCGGCCGCGAACAGGGCATCGTGCATTTGCCAGAATTTACCCTGGTTCTGGGCAGCTATTGCAGCAAGAGCCGCAGGTTCCGCCATTTTATGCATGCGCAGCGGAAGATGTTTGAAAACGATTTTTACTTTTTCCGGATTCGATTCGAGCGCCTGCTCGAGCAGCGGCTGTACTTTGCCGCAGTAGGGTCATTGAAAATCGGAAAAGACGATTAACGCTACCGGGGCGTTTTCGTTACCGAGAAACGGGGAACCGGTTATATCAATATCCTGGGTGACGCTGATGTCAATGGCGGTGTAGGTTTGTTCTTTATTATTGATCAGGTACAGCGTCTCTCCCCTTGGGGCAATATCGATGTTGGTCGTGTTTTTGTCGACCGGAATGGCGCCCAGTTTGGTGCCGTTTGTAGTATAGACCTGTCTGCTCCGAGGACAAACACTTTTTTATTGTCCAGAGATTGAACGAATTCCAGAGGTGCTGTCTCCATTTTCCAGGTCTGCATAATAGACCAGTCCAGTTTGCCAGGAGTGTCCGGAGGAGTGGGGTTTTGCGCTGCAATCAACGGTGACGCTGACAGAAGCAGGCAGTGTGCAGCAATAAGTAAATATTTCATGCGCAATATCCTGTTGGTGAAGGTGGAGGCACAGATTGCTGTGCCATTGTATAATATTCGTCAAATATAATGAACCAGATCTAATTGCGCAAGCTGCAAGCGAAAAAAGAGTAACGAACGTTGTAAATAAATGAAATTAAATTGAGCAACAACTCAGGATCTTGACAGCGGTTACTCCAATCAGATACCATGCAGATCCTTAATTCAGAGGAAATAAGATTCCTGCATCTACCTAGAGGGAGCAGCAATGCAATACGGTGTAATCTGGCCTGTTATATTTATCTTTATGCCAATTTTTCTTGTTGGTTGTGGAACCACCTCGGCTCCCACCGAAAGCTCAACAAACACCAGTGACAATACGACGAATTCGACATTGGATGTTACCTCTTCAACAACACCGGGCAGTGCTGACAGTACGGCCCGGGCAGAGGCGTTCACCCATCAGAATTACGCGCAGATTCAGGCGGACATGGCTGTCGGCGGTGGCGAGTATGTAGCGGCTCTTGCCTATTTGTTACAGATACCGCCTGACCTGGAGCAGCAGTTTTTTCATCTCAGTCGAGAAAAATATACCACCCTCTACGGGACGCCGAACACAACCCCGCAACGTATGCTGACCCGACTTAGAAGGGAAATGGCAGCTGATCCTCAACTGAGACGGTAAGTGTATGAAGGGAACGTCGAAAACGTCTTGTTGTTCACGGTTTCACCACTGTAATTTTTGATTTTTCCCCGCATCCTCAAGCTACAATGACCTGTTGCGGACCCCTGTTCTGGTGGGCACAGCTTTGTAGCAGTCTGTTGGTCTTTTTCTTTTCTTCTTTTCCTTGTTTGGCCGGAGATGCTGATATCTATCAACAGCAACTGGTAGAAAAAGCGGAAAATTTACGGCTCTGGCAGTCACGCCAATGGCGGGCTCTCCTCCATATGCCGCTGGCAGAGTCCGGTGAGAGCAGAATCGATTCGCCAGGTTTTTTTCTCAGTGCAAACGGGGTGCATAACCCGACCGCTGAAGGAGCTGCAACGCTTGCTTCTTTTTTTGATCCAACAAGTCCTGGTCGAGAGGATGTTCATCCTCAGTGCCGGTATCCTGCAAGGTACCAATGGTTGAAAACAGCGCTGTCCTTTGATTCTGAGCTTCTTTTCGAGCAGCGTTGTCCACAGTTGACCCTTTGGATTGATGCCATGGATCCGGTAGGTGCCACCTTGATTTTTCCTGAGGCGTATCTCAATAATCCAGCGTCCATGTTCGGGCACACCTTTATACGGATAGAACAGAATAATGGCCGGTCTGCACTATTAGCACCAAGTGTTGGCTTTGCTGCGATTACCGATGAACAACCGGGTGTCGGTTATGCCGTCAAAGGACTTTTTGGGGGATACTACGGCGAGTTTACCACCGGTCTCTATGTCGATCAGGTCAGAGCGTACGGTGCACTTGAAAACCGGGATATCTATGAGTATCGCCTGGGCTTGACCGCAGCTGAGGCGACGTTTCTCCTCCTGCACGTTTGGGAGTTACAAAGGGCAACCTTTGACTATTTTTTTATTGATGAAAATTGCTCGTACCAGTTGCTTGCCCTGTTGGAGGTCGCCCGTCCTTCCCTTGATTGCACTGCCCAGGCGAGGTTTGCGTCAATCCCTGTTGAGACCATTCGTCTTGTAACCGCTGCCGGCCTGGTAGATGGAGTCGCCTACAGGCCTTCAAAGCGTAATGTTCTCAGGCAGAGGGTCCAGTCGTCTTCCTACCAACAGAAAGAACTGGTGATGGCGTTGGCCAGTGGGGGAATTGCGGACAAGACTGTACATTGGAATGGGGAAAGTGATGACCTGCGGGCCGAAATTCTGGAAGCCTCTATTGATCTTTTTTTGTACGAGCAGGCTGTCACGCATGGTAAACATGATGCCGATTCCCCCGTCCTGCGACATCTTTTATCACTTCGCAGCCAATTACAGGTTCCACCGAGGAGAGTTGCCGTACCTATGCCTGCAGTTCGCCCCGATCAAGGGCATGGTGCAGCCAGGATCAGCTCCAGTGTGGGGGTGGATGCAACGGACGCTTTTTTCGAGGTCGGATTGCGTCCGGCTCTCCATGACCTGTTAGATCCCGGACCCGGCTATATTGATGGGGCACAGATTGATTTTTTATCTGCAAGGCTCAGGTATTACGGAGAGCAAAACCAGTTGCGCCTGCAGACGCTGAACCTGTTGGACATTGTTTCCCTGGCCCCTATGGATACCCTGGTCAATCCGGTTTCCTGGAAAACGCGTATTGGTATGCAGCAAATGCGGTACACTGATGTTGGTGATCAACTCACCGGACAGGCATCGGTCGGGCTCGGGGCAAGCAAAAACCTTGCAAAGAAGGTTCAGGGGTTCTTTCTGCTGGAAGGTGATGTGCTTGTAAGCGATCGATTTGACTATGGTTGGAATGTAAACTTGGGGCCGGTAGTCGGTGTCCTTAGCACCGAAGTGGATCGGTGGAGTTTTTTGCTGCAGGCCCGGGCGGGTTACAATTTTCTTCACTATGATTCCAGGATATGGTCTCTACAGTTTATCCAGGCACTGCATGTGGCAGAGGATTTTTCACTGCGACTCGCTGTTACCAGGGAGCAGGAGTTTGCCGACCCGATAACGGAAACCGTATTTTCAATGTGCTGGTATTTTTAGGGTCGGGATATTTTCAAGGCTCTCAAATGTATGTTTCAATGAATGGCTGTTTTCCTGCAATTCGGCATGATGCTGTACTTGACGAATCGTAGGAAACTGGTTATTTGTTAATGTTCAGCGCGAGAGTGGCGGAACTGGTAGACGCACTGGATTTAGGATCCAGCGCACCGAGTGTGTGGGGGTTCGACTCCCCCCTCTCGCACCACGTTGAGATAACCTGTTGTCCTGGCGGTGGCGAGCCGTCAGGCAACGGAAGAATAAATGCTTAAGCCTGTATTTTTCATCGGAATCGCAGCCAGCTGATTGCAAAGGCTGCGCTTTTTTTGTGAAGGGTGCGGGTGAGACAGGCAATGACTAAAAAAGGATGTTGTTTTCATGGATATCGTTGTTGAAAATGTAAGTGAACTGACCCGTAAACTGACCATAACCATTCCGGCCGACGAGGTGAGTAAAACGCTGGATAAGGCGTATACTAAACTGAAAAAAGACGTGCACATCAAAGGGTTTCGTCGCGGTAAGGTGCCCCGGACAGTCTTGGAGAAAAATTACAGGGACAAGGTGCAGGCAGAGGTCGGAGAACAATTGGTTCAGGAAAGCTATTTTGATGCGGTTGAAAAAGAAGGACTTGATACCGTCGTTCATCCTGAAATCGTTGAGCACAACTTTCTTGATGACGGAACATTTTCTTATGTCGCCATGGTTGACATCAAACCTGTTTTTGACCTATCACAGTACAAAGGCTTAGAGGTTGAAAAGCCTGTTACCGATGTGACCGAAGCGGAAGTGGACGAGAAAATCGAGGGCCTGCGCCGTCAACAGGCGGCTCTTAAGTCAGCGGATGCGGATCACGGTATTGAAAATGATGACATGGTCTTGGTGGATTTTCAAGGTTTCCATGAAGGAAATGCCATGAATGAGGTCCATAATACTGATTTTTCCATAGACGTTGGCCAGCATCGCCTGGGCGAGGAATTTGAAAGTAAACTCCTTGGCCTGAAAAAAGATGAGAAAACCCTCTATGAGATCGATTTTCCAGGAGATTACCCTAACCCGATCCTGGCGGGCAAAACTGTTGAATTTAAGGTGGACATCAAAGACGTCAAAGTCCGGGTCAAACCTGAATTGGATGATGAATTTGCAAAGGATATCAACCCCGAGCATGAAACGCTTGAGGACTTGCGCCAGGAAATTCAGAACAACCTGAAAGAAGAAAAAGAAAAAGCCCAGGAAGGCGAGCTTGATGATCGAATCATGCATAAGCTTATTGAACTCAATGCCTTTGATGTACCTGAGCGCCTTGTCATGTATGAAGTGCAGGAGATGGTCAAGCAGGCCGAGGAAAATCTCAAGCGCAATAATTTGACCCTGGAAGCTGCCGGCATCAAACTGGAAGATTTTATTGAAAACAATAAACCGGTTGCCGAAAAGCGGGTTCGTGGTGATTTTCTTTTAAAGAAAGTTGCGGAAATTGAAGAAATCAAACTGGCTGACGAGGACATCGAGCGTGGATACCAGCGTATTGCTAGTGAATACAAGATGACAGTTGCCGAAGTGAAAGGCTATTTCAAGCGTCGGGAAGAGGTGTTGCCTTTTATCAACGAACTCCTCAATGAAAAAATTCTTTTATTCCTGCGTGAAAATGCAAACTTTATTGACGCAGTTGCCGAAGTGAAAGAAGAAGCGTAATTTTTTTTCACATAGGCACCCATAAAATCAGAACGCTGTTACAAGTGGAGAAATATATGAACCTTGTGCCAATGGTTGTCGAACAGAGCCCACGCGGTGAACGGGCGTTTGACATTTATTCACGCCTGCTCAAAGAGCGGATTATTTTTCTCGGTTCCCAGGTAACCGATGATGTGGCCAGTGTGATTATTGCCCAGTTGCTTTTCCTTGAGGCCGATGATCCGGACAAGGATATCACCTTTTATATCAACTCGCCTGGTGGATCGGTGACGGCAGGTTTGGCGATTTATGATACAATGCAGTATGTGCGTTGTGATGTCGCTACGCTCTGCATGGGCCAAGCCGCATCCATGGGCGCATTGCTGCTGGGGGCCGGAGCCAAGGGTAAACGATTTTCTTTGCCCAACTCCCGGATTATGATCCATCAGCCGATGGGAGGTTTCCAGGGGCAGGCTACGGACATAGATATCCATGCCAGGGAAATATTGCGAATGCGCAGTGACCTGAACAAGATTCTTTCCCGGCACACTGGAAAAACCATCAAGAAGGTCCAAAACGATACCGAACGCGACAACTTCATGAGTGCTGAAGAGGCCTGTAAATATGGTATCATTGATAAGGTGTTGACGAGCCGCGAGGAAGTCGACCAGGAGAAATAATCATGAGCGATGATTTTCATGATGAGCAGTCAGTAACGTGTACCTGTTCCTTTTGTGGAAAAAACCAGGATGAAGTGAGTAAACTCGTTGCCGGCCCGAATGTATATATCTGTGACGAATGCATAGATCTCTGCAACGAGATCGTTATGGACTCCATAGATGGTGGTGAAGAGAAAGGCGATGCTGCAACGGTGCTTAAACCTAAGCAAATTAATAAGCACCTTGATGAGTACGTCATCGGTCAGGAGTATGCAAAACGCGTTCTGTCGGTGGCCGTCCATAATCATTATAAACGCATTGAATCGCAAAGCGAAGGGTTTGCTGATGAGGTTGAACTGCAGAAATCCAACATCATCCTCATTGGGCCGACGGGAAGCGGGAAAACGCTTATGGCGCAGACGCTTGCCCGTATCCTTAATGTTCCTTTCACCATTGCCGATGCGACGACTCTGACGGAAGCAGGGTATGTCGGTGATGACGTGGAAAATATCCTGGTCAATCTGCTCCAGGCCGCCGATTACGATGTGGATAGAGCCGAACGTGGTATTATCTACATTGATGAGATTGATAAAATTGCCCGCAAATCGGACTCCGCATCCCTGACCCGTGATGTCTCCGGAGAAGGCGTACAGCAGGCTTTACTGAAAATAATCGAAGGGACCATGGCCTCCGTGCCTCCGAAGGGCGGACGGAAGCATCCGCAGCAGGAATTGGTACGGATAGATACCTCCAACATTCTGTTTATTGTTGGCGGTGCCTTTGTCGGCTTAGACGGTGTCATTAAGCGAAGGACTGGTACCAAGGCTATCGGATTCGGCGCTAAAGTCGTTGGTGAGAGCAAGAAGACCTTTGGTGAGATTCTGGCGGGTATCCAACCCGAGGACCTACTGAAGTTCGGTCTTATTCCTGAGCTTGTTGGTCGTCTGCCTGTTATTGCCACCATGGAAGAACTGGTGGAGGAGGATTTGATTCGAATTCTCAAGGAACCGAAGAATGCGTTGACCAAGCAGTATCAAAAGCTGTTCGAGTTTGAAGGCATATCCCTACGTTTTACCGAGGGTGCTTTAAAGTCTATTGCCGAGAAAGCGCTTGAACGTAAATCAGGCGCCCGTGGTTTACGTTCGGTTATGGAGGAGGCAATGCTTGATGTGATGTATGAGTTGCCTTCTGACGAACATGCCACTGAATGCGTGATAAATGAACAGGTTATTCGCGAAGGCGAGTACCCGGTTATTCTGTACGCAAATAACGAAAATAAAAAGAGTGCTTAATAAAATATGAGTGAATTTACCCCTGACGTCTACCCCTTGATGCCCTTAAGGGATATTGTATTATTCCCCGGCATGGTTGCACCTTTGGTCGTGGGACGCAAAAAATCCATTCAGGCGCTTGAAGAGGCCATGGAGAACCGTTCACTTGTTTTTCTTGTCACCCAGAAAGAATCGAATGTTGATGACCCCGCACCGGAACACCTGTACAGGGTAGGCACGCTTGCTTCAGTTATGCAGCTGCTGCGTCTGCCCGATGGTACCATTAAGGCACTGGTCGAGGGGAAACGACGTGCGGAAATGACAGAGGTCGTTGAAGGGGCGGATTTTTTTTCGGTCCGAGTCGATGAATTGGCAGATCAGGACGGTGAGGGCGGTGAAGTTCAAGCCTATGTGCGAGAGTTAAAACGGGCCTTTGATCAATATGCGAAAATCAACAAGAAAATGCCAAAGGAGGTCTTGAAATCGGTTACTGCCGTTGAGGACCCATCGCGACTGGTTGATTTGATCTGTTCTCACCTGGTACTTAAAACCGATGAAAAACAGGCCATTCTGGAAAGAATTTCCGTGGTTGAACGCATTACTCGGGTCCTTGAGGTCATTTTTCGAGAAATCGAGTTGTCCGAGCTGGAAAAAAACATTAATGAAAAGGTGAAAAAGAAGATGGCCGCCACCCAGCGTAATTACTATCTGGGTGAAAAGATACGAGTTATTCAGGATGAAATAGGGCAGGGCGAAGGCGGTGATGAACTGGTTGAGTTGGAGCAGATTATCGAAAAGAAGAGTCTGCCCGAGGTGGTCAAGGAAAAGGTCACCAAGGAGTTAAAAAAACTCAGGCAGATGCCGCCCATGTCGGCAGAGACTACGGTGGTCAGAAATTATATAGATAGCATCGTCAGTTTGCCCTGGAGCAAAAAAACTGATTCTGAAATCGATATCGACAAAGCCCAGCAGGTGTTGGACGAGGATCATTACGGGTTGGAAAAACCCAAAGAACGAATCCTGGAGTATCTTGCCGTTCAGGCCCAGGTGCAAAAAATCCGTGGTCCTATTATTTGCCTTGTCGGTCCTCCAGGTGTGGGCAAGACTTCTGTCTGTAAATCCATTGCCAGGGCCATGGGACGTAAATTTATCCGCCTTTCCCTTGGCGGAGTGCGCGATGAGGCTGAAATCAGAGGCCATCGTCGCACCTATATCGGAGCGATGCCCGGTAAGATAATCCACTCCATGCAGAAAGTCGAGGTGATCAATCCTGTCTTCTGTCTGGACGAAGTAGACAAGATGAGTGTGGATTTCCGAGGTGATCCCTCGGCAGCCCTGCTTGAGGTGCTTGATCCGGAACAGAACTATGCGTTCAATGATCATTACCTTGATCTGGATTACGATCTTTCCGAAGTGTTTTTTATTACCACTGCCAATACCTTGCACGGGATACCACTGCCGCTGCAGGATCGGATGGAAATTATTCAGCTCAGCGGCTATACCGAAGAGGAAAAACAGAATATTGCCAGCGGCTTTCTCGTCCCTAAACAACTGGAAGCAAACGGCTTTGAACAGGACGATATACACGTTAGCGCAGGCGCTCTGCTTGAGATCATTCGCCGTTATACCAGGGAGGCCGGTGTCCGAAGTTTGGAGCGTACCATTGCCTCTGTGTGCAGGAAAGTAGCACGGGACAGGCTGAAAAGAAAAGAGAGTAAAAAACAGTACCGTATATCACAACAGTCCGTAGGCAAGTATCTTGGTGTTCCGAAATTTCGCTACGGCCTTGCTGAAGAGCATGACGAAATCGGCCTGACAACCGGTATGGCCTGGACCGAAGTCGGCGGTGAATTGCTGCAGATTGAGGCCTCCCTCATGCCCGGTACAGGCAAGCTGACGGTTACCGGTAAACTTGGTGACGTCATGCAGGAATCGGCGCAGGCAGCCTTGTCCTATGTCCGATCAAGGGCAATGCGACTTGGCCTTGAACCTGACTTTTATAAGTCGGTTGATATTCATCTCCATGTCCCTGAAGGTGCTATCCCCAAGGATGGTCCATCAGCCGGCATTACCATGGCGACCAGTATCGTTTCAGCAATGCTGAAATTGCCTGTTGATCATCAACTGGCCATGACCGGAGAAATAACCCTGCGCGGTCGGGTACTCCCTATCGGTGGCCTGACTGAAAAGCTGTTGGCCGCTCGTCGCGGCAATATAAACCGGGTATTGATTCCGCGGGAAAACGAACGTAATCTAAAGGACGTACCCCTTAAGATACGTAACAGCTTGACCATTGAGCTGGTGAATGATGTTGATGAAGTCTTGCAGAAGGCATTGATCGTTAAAGAAGGGGAGACCCTGTTTAAAGACGTCTCGCTGGAGTCGATATATAGCGATTTCACCATTTCATCACATAATACTCCTGCCCACTGACAGGTCGATGAGAGCTGTTTTTCAAGGTGAGAGGACCTTTGTAAAAAGATTGAAAGATCTTTGATCTTAAGCGCTCTTTTTTCCTTGACGGACAAGGGGTAAATTGGTAGAAACACCACATCCTTCAGGGCGGTTAGCTCAGCTGGGAGAGCATCGGCCTTACAAGCCGAGGGTCACAGGTTCGAGCCCTGTACCGCCCACCAAGAAAATACTGGGGTCGTAGTTCAGTTGGTTAGAATGCCGGCCTGTCACGCCGGAGGTCGCGAGTTCGAGTCTCGTCGGCCCCGCCAGTATATCAGGGAGTTAGCGCTTGTCGCTAACTCCCTTTTTTTTGTTTTGGTGGGACTGAATTTTTGCCTACTCTCTTTCCTCAAGTCTGTCGAGACACTTCGCAACCGGGTGA
>CALZIH010000088.1 GCA_945787305.1 uncultured Desulfobulbaceae bacterium
TTCTCGGCAACGTGACGATCGACAAATGAGTGCCGACTTTCGCGCGTTCGCAAACGAGTACGTCATCATCCTGTCGGCACCGAACGGCGCGCGCCGCAGCCGGGCAGAACATCCCGCCCTGCCCATTACCGCGGCAGAACTGGCAGATAATGCGGTGGATGTGGGAGCGATCCAGTCAAATGCATTTTCTACTGCTAAAATTATCACTTTGGATTATCATATAATGAGATCCTATTTAATTAGAGTAGTCTTTATTGATTGCGAAAAGAATTGGTGGGCCGTCAGGGATTCGAACCCCGGACCAATTGATTAAGAGTCAACTGCTCTGCCAGCTGAGCTAACGGCCCCAAAGTGTGGCTAGCTAAAAACCGTCTCTGTTTAGCATAGGATGATCGGGCCGTCAAGAAAGAAGAAGTCGGGTAGCGAGTGAAATTATAACCTCGCGATGCGTTCTCCACTCATTCGTTCAAAGTTGTTGCATTCATGCTGGTTTATAAAGGGGCAAGCCTCTTTCATGAACCACTTCTGTTTTGGGCACCAGTAACGATCTTTGAATGGTTCGTTGCATCCGTGCCGGGTGAGTTGCCGCCGTTTTTTTGAGCCGTGACTGACGACGTTATTTACCAGTGAAAATTGCCAGATTGCCATGGTTGTCCCTCCTCGTCCTTGAGTGAAACAACAAAACGGCTGCATGGTGAAAGTAGGTGCTGAAGATTATATTATCTGCAGCCGGTTCGTCCTTGTAATCTCTTATCGGTAAGAGTATGCAAAAACTTAACCTTTATTTTTAAAAATTTATTTTATGGTTCGGGCAGGTTGCTGCAACTGCCTGTCTGTACTGGTGTACTACGTTGTAGTCTTTCAGGTGATTGTAGGTTTCCAACCTGACATCTGCGGCCCAGCGTGGCTCTACGTGCAATGCTTGTGACGAATTATTGTCCCGGTTAACAGGTGAGGGAACTCAGGGAGTGGTACTGGCGACCACCCCCTGGAGTGAGTATGAATAAAGAAAAGAGCACGGGCAAATTTAGCGATAATACAGGCTGGGACTACCCATCGTCTGCAGGGCCTTGTACAGGTTGCGACGGAAATCGCGTCGATCCCAAACGCCCTGGATATGCCCGCGGCGCAATGCACTTCGTGACTTGTGATAGTCGGGCGGAATATCGGTTCCTGTGGTTTCTCTGATGACTCGCGGCCCGGCAAAGCCGATATTGCATGATCGGATTGCAAACTGATAGGGTGAGCATCCGAGAAAGCTCGCTACCGGACCTGCATACGAGTTATTATCATAGACAACAATATAGAGGCCACCGGCATCAATATATTCTCGAACAGCCATGGTGCACTTTGGCATCTGGGTGACGCCCAGGGTCCCTTCCTGAATCCGGATGCCTCCTGTGGTATGGACGTAGGCCAGCAGCGGACGTTTTTTACGTTTAGCCAACTCGCAGGCTTGGACAAACTTTTCCCCTTCAGCTGAACCCACTGTACCGTTTCGAAAATCGGCAATCAGAATGCTTGCAACCAGTTGGACATCCATTACCCTGGCGTGAAAAGTCAGGTTGGCGCAGCCTAATCCCGTCTTGCTCCGCGCCATTTGCAGGCGTGTATCAAGGCCTTCGTAGTTGAGCGGGTTCATGGAATAGAAATCTGAATTAAATGCCCGGATCGAGTCCGGATCAAAAATATTTTTCAGATACCATTGATGCTCAAGGGGGAAATGATGGCCGCATTTTTGGCATACTCCACAGAATTCGCCATACAGGTCGGGAACCCAAAGATCTTCACAGCCGTACTTTTCCGCGTTAGGACAACTGACCGTTCGGTCTTCGTTGGCCAGGGGGCTGGTATAGGTATCGGTGAGCTCAAGCGGGTCCGGGCCAATGGTTGAGCCGTTGTTGCTTGCAGGCGTTGCAATGGCAAGCGGTTTGTCTGATTTTTTTCCATCCTTACGACGGATAACATCGTAGGCGGAGGTAAAAGGTGCGGTTAATCGTTTAACCAGAACCGAGCCTTCTCCGGAAACCTCTTTGATGACCTTTTTAACCTGCTTCTGCTGGCCCTTCAGGACGTCATAGCGAAAGGTGTAGTAGACCTTTTCTGTAGTGGTTTGCAGGCTTTTGAAAATGTTTTCAGCTGGCAGGGCCTCGCCGCCAAATCCCTGTTTGCCCATCTCCCGGTATTTCTTTGAGCGCAAAGCAAGCAGCCTCTTGGTTTCGGTAGGATTTAAGTCCCAGGGGATGTCAATCTGCGGGGCTTCTTCCGGTTTTTCTGCTTTTTTCTTTTTGACTTCATAGGCGCGGAACCCGCGAACACTTTTTGTTCGTAATACAACCTCATCCGTCGCCCGGATGACTTCCGAGCGTATCCGGGGGAAAAAGGAAAAATCATCGCTTTTCGCCCCAAGTGAAGGTTCCTGGATGATCCTGTCTATTGTCCCGAGTTTGAGATTTTCTTCAGCGGTCATGTGGAGACGGTTTGCGCAGGCTTCTATCAGGCTCCTTGGCACCTTTTCTCCCTCGCGAACCCTGCCCTCGATGGCGGCAGCGCCTTCCGGAGAAATAACCGAATAATAACCATGGGAAAACATGAAGCGGAAATCGCTGAGGCCGATGGCTTCAGCCCCTCCGGAGCCACCTTCTGATATGATCGAGATCATGGGAACGCCAAGCTTGGTCATAGCGTAGAGGTTACGGGCTATTTGCTGGGCAGCTCCAGGGTATTCTTCTACCGGGTAGGAGCCCGGAGTAAAGATGTAAAAGTGAATTGGGATGCCTTCGGTTTCTGCAACCTTCATATAACGCAGGGCTTTTTCATTACCCCAAGGCTTGCAGGAACCACCGTTGCGGAACTCTTCCCCGTGGCCGACCTCTTGGCCGATGACCATTACCGACGAGGTATATGGCTTCTTTTTGATGCGACGGACAATGTTTGCCTTGGCAACCACCATGGCCGGGTCAACGTTGAATTCTCCCTGACCGCCAAGTTCCGTATAGTCCTCGTAGACGTTTTCAAGAATATCCTTGAGCGAAAACCGCAAAGGGCTGCGGACAATACGTACCCGTTCCATTGCGGTAAGGCCTTCTTCGCATCGCTCTTCCAGGAAACGGATGCTGTTGTCGAGCTTTTCCAGCTGCTGTGTGAACTCCAGCTCGTCGACTTCGTAAAGCAGTTTTTTGAGGTTTTCGCAATCCTTTTTAAAAACCGAAAGGTTGCCCCAGTTCTCTGTATCTTTGATATGAATAAGACAGCCGATGCGCTGTTCAATATTCTGAAGTTTTTTCAGCAGTTCATTCATTGGTTATTATATATAAAGCCTGTTCTACCTGAGGCTGTTGCAGGGTAATTTCCTAAGTGAAGGCATGATTAAAAAGTGAGTAATCGATCAAGATTATTCCGCAGGTATTCCAGGTTTGTGAGAATACCAGCTCCAGAACTGTTTTCCCCTTCAATGACGGTATGGTCAAGAAATTCACTGGCCCGTTTTTTTGCCTGATCCATGGACTCTCCCCAAACCAATGCCAGGGCAAGGTTTGGGTCATACTCGCTCGGGATCGGGTAGGGGCGATCAGCAGGGACATGGCTGTATACCACAGCCCATTCATACTGAGGCAGGTCAAACTTGGTAATGGTTCCGATCCAGGGCGAGAAATCACGGGCAGGATTTTCTGCCACAATCCGCAGTTCAATGCTGGCTCCGTGAAAGGTGATATCCTCCTGGCTGTACCCCATGGGTTCTCCCAGTGCCAGGCGGATCTGTTCACGAATAAGATTCGGGTGGCTGTCGTTTAAATAACTGATTCGGGCGGAGACGTCATTTTCCACCTGAATGCGCGTGTTGACTTCCAGCAAGTAAGGCTTACCACTGCGGCTGACAATCCATTCCCAGGTGCCGACATTGTCGTATTTAACGTAATCCGCTAATTTTAATGAGTACTCGACAATCTTGTCTAGAACCTCTCCGGCGTTGAAGTCATAGAGGTAGCAGGAATCATCAAAGCCTGGAGCCGCTTCGATGCGTTTTTGCCGTCCCGTGGATTGAATGGTGCAGTTCCGGGAACTAAAATGAACCCGTTCGTCGTGACGTGAACAGACAAGCTGGACCTCAAGATGGTTGAAATCGGTGAGGCGCTGTTCGATCAGAACGCCGCCGTCTCCGAATTGACGTTTGGCGTAATTCTGCACCCGGCGATAGACCTGGCGGAATTGTTCAATCTGGGTAACCTCTTCGATGCCCATTCCGCCACCACCTGCAGCTGCCTTGACCAGGACGGCGGGCTGAATTTCTTCCTCCTCCTGCATGTCAAAGAGATGCTGGGCGATTTCTTCCGCTTCCATTTCATTATAGATCGGAGTGTCGGTTCCAGGGATGGTCGGGATCCCCAACCTGTTGGCCACATGCTTGGTGTTGATTTTGTCACCCAGGTTTTTAATGACCTCCCAGTTGGGGCCGATAAAGATAAGAGGCCGATCCCGAATGGTCACCCTGCGGGCAAATCGGAAATCTTCTGAAAAGAAGCCGTATCCTGGATGAATAGCAGTACACAGTGTATGATCGGCAATGGCCAAAATATCGTTGGCATCAGTGTATTGCGTCACCCGCCAGGCATTTTGTCTCGGCCCGTCGACCTGGTTACGGCAAACGTGCTCCGAGTCCCGGTCGGCATCGGTGTAGATGACAACATATTCGAGGCCCAGGTCTTGACAGGCCTCCATGATGCGAATGGCTATTTCTCCGCGATTGGCTATAAGTACTTTGCCCTGCACGCGAACCTCTTTATTCTGAAAGTACCCGATTCACAGTGGAATCGGTGGGATAAGTGAAATTATTTCACCTTATATGGGTAGACAGACTGATCGAACACTCTACTCTACCTGTACTTACTTGCAAAGCCGGAAAATAAATAAAACGATATATTTTCTCTTAATTGTTGAAATTATAAACTTTTCCATTTGCTTTCTCTTGTCTTTTTCAGGGTGCCTACTTATTTTAAATGGTGATTGTCTGTAGATCTAGGCTATGCTTGAATCCAGGTAGATACTGATATTTTGTTGCCACAGGGAAAATGTTGAATGGGAGAAATGGAGAAATCACAAGATGAAGAACCGGTAGAAAGTCATGCCGGAAAAAGTGTATGGAGTCGTATAAAAGTTCTTTTTGGAGGGCGCGGAGTACCTGACACAACAGAAGAGCTTGAAAGTGAAATTCAAGAGCTTTTGGAGGAAGGAGAGGAACAGGGGTTGATCAGCAGCCACGAAGAGCAGATGATCAGTTCGATATTCGATTTTCGGGAAACCCTTGCTTCGGAAATCATGACCCCCTCTGCAGAAATGGTGAGAGCCGATTGTTCCAGCTCCATTCCTGATCTGATTCGTTTGGTAACAGAAGAAGGGTACACCCGTATACCGTTATATGACGGAAGTCCGGATACGATTGTCGGTATTCTACATGCAAAAGACCTGCTGCGATTCTGTGCTGGTACAGAAGAGCCGACTCCGGATTTACGGGATCGGCTTTTTCCTCCGGTGTTTATCCGTGAGTACACGCCGATTACAAAACTGCTCCGCGATTTTCAGGAGAAGAAACATCATATGGCAATCGTCACCGATGAGTTCGGCGGTGTTCGCGGCTTGATAACCCTGGAAGATGTGATCGAAGAAATCGTTGGAGAGATCGATGATGAGCATGATCAGGAAGAAAGTGAGCTGCATGTGATAGGGGAAAATATCGTACTGGTCGATGCCAAGATCGATGTGGAAGAGGTGGAGCAATTCTTTAACCTTCAGTTGCCGAAAGGGCCTTATGAGTCGGTAGGTGGATTTATTTTACATCAGCTTGGCCGGGTACCCGACCGGGGTACGGTCGTTAAAACAGGAGGTCTTCGGTTTACCGTACTGGCTGCGGATAAGCGCAGGGTGAAAATGGTCCGGGTTGGATTGCAGGAATGAATCGTTCTTTTCGTCTTGGTCCGGCACGTAAGTGGCATTTTCTTGCGGCAGCCCTGGGCAGCGCATTTCTTCTTTTTCTTGCCTTACCCGGATATTTCGGCTGGTGGCCATTGCTTTTTATTGCTCTGGTTCCCCTCCTGACCGCTGCTCTATACCTGCCGCCGCTTCGCAGCGGTTGTATGGGGTTGTTCGCTGGTCTTGTTTGCAATATTCTTGTCTTGCATTGGATAGTTGTGGTCCTTGGCCGATATGGCGGCCTGCCGCCATGGCTGAGCGTATCGGCCATGGTTCTGCTTGCCTTGTATATGGGGTTGTATCTTGCGCTCTTTTGTTTCCTGTTAAGCCTGCTTGCTGGGAGGTACTGGCAGAAAGAGCGTTCTGTCACGGCTTTGGTCTGGACGGCCCCGGTTCTCTGGGTCGGGCTTGAATATTTACGCAGTGTTCTGTTTTCGGGTTTCCCATGGCTTGATTTGGGGTATGGACTGCATTCCCAACCCGTACTGATTCAGGCTGCCGATCTCGGAGGCCATCACCTTCTTTCTTTTGCGCTGGTTCTTGCCAACGGGCTGGTGGTTTCCGTTATTGACCGGCAACGGTCGGCAATCCACTGGAATATCAGTATGGAGCGCCGGGTGCTCTTAATGGCCTGCTGTTTTCTGGTCTTTGTTTTTGGTTATTCTGTAGTTAGGTACCGGGTGATGCCGTCATTTTTCCGGCAGTCACTGCTGGCCGAAATTTCCGTGATACAAGGCAATGTGGCCCAGGATGAAAAATGGCTTCCGGAAAAAAAAGAAAAGACCGTTGCCGTTTATGAGCAATTGTCGCAAGGAGTACTCAGGGAAAAAACTACGGAATTGGTGGTGTGGCCGGAATCAGCCCTGCCGTTTTATCCGCAAAAAGATCCTCTGGCACAGCGTGTGGCCGATATGGTGCGGGCGGAAAACGTCTACCTGTTGACAGGCGCGCCGACATATTCGGTAACGCCTTCGGCAGAAGAGAAAACCGTCGAGTATTTCAACAGCGCGCTGTTAATCGATCCCGCCGGTGTTGTGATCGGTAGTTATGCCAAACAGCACCTGGTCCCGTATGGTGAATATGTTCCCCTGCGAAAATATATGCCTTTTCTAGCCCCACTGGTTGAGAGCGTTGGCGATTTTACCGCAGGTGTATCATCGCAGCCGTTGGCAATGGGAAATCATCTCAAGCTTGGTGTTTTGATCTGTTTTGAGTCAATTTTCCCGCAAATTGCCCGAGATGAAGTGGCAAGCGGTGCCAACCTGCTGGTCAACCTAACCAATGATGCCTGGTATGGGCGAACCAGCGCCCCCTATCAATCCATGGCTATGTCGGTTTTCCGGGCTGTGGAAACAAAACGATCACTTGTCCGGGCCGCAAATACCGGTATCAGCGCATTTGTTGATCCAGCTGGCAATGTTTTGGAAAAAACTGATATCTTTACGGCAGAGGCTCTATCTGCTCAGGTTCCAGTTCTTGAGAAGAATACGGTTTTTGTTCGCTCCGGTCACCTTTTTGGTACCGCATGTCTTGCTTTCACCCCTGCTCTTCTTTTGTTTAGGAAACGGCAGGTTTAAGTCCATAAAATCGGACTGCCGGGCCGCCCCTGTCTGCTTTTGGGGTCATTTTCTTCCGCTTAATGGGAGCAGGTTTTAATAAAATAAAATTTCTTGGATTTCTTTTTTTTCTTTGTTAAGCTGACGCGTATAGTTTAAGTGCGTAGTGCTATAAAGATGTAAAGACACCATGTGGTTGCGTGGTTTTAGTTTTTTTACCTTGAGGCCTTACGCGTCCAGAACATTTAGCCCATATTAAGGAGAATCAGGGAGCAATGTTACAAGGAACAGTTAAGTGGTTCAATGAGTCCAAAGGTTTTGGCTTTATTGAGCAAGAAGGCGGGAAAGATGTTTTTGTCCACTATTCAGCTATTCAGGGGAGCGGGTTTAAAACATTGAACGAAGGCGACAAGGTAGAGTTTGAGGTTGTTGATGGCCCTAAGGGGCCGGCAGCTGCCAACGTACAAAAAGTATAATTCTGCTCTCCCTCCACATGTTTCATGGGGAACCTGGAGGGAGATGAAACGGCCCGGCCCAAGCTGGTCCGCTTGAGATCCTGGTAACGTTTTCGTTGCCGGGATTTTTTTTTGCATATCGGTTTTGGTGGCGAGGCTATTTGCGACATCGACAACTGTTGAAAAGGATGTATTTTAGGCTACCCTCTAAACAGTAAAAACCAAGTGTTCAAGGCGCCCTTTGGTGACCCCTTATAGCGAAGAGTTGGTAAGTAAAACATTGTGAAGATAGCGCTCGTTCAAACAAATCCGGTAATCGGAGATTTTACAGGGAATCTGAAGGCCCTTTGCGGTCAACTGGAACAGGCACGACTGGCCGGTTGTCGTCTAGCCGTTTTTCCAGAACTCTCGCTTTGCGGCTACCCTCCGCGGGACCTTTTGGAGCGTGAGTCATTTCTTGATGCCCATGATCGGAGTTTACGTGAGCTGGTTAGCCAGGTGCATGGCATTGCCTGTGTTGTCGGTGTCCTGGAGCGACGTCAAGGGGTGGGGCGCCCTCTGTTTAATTCGGCCTTTCTCATTGATGAAGGATCGGTTTGTCACCGGGTGCGTAAACAGTTGTTGCCAACCTATGATGTCTTTGATGAGAGCCGTTACTTTGAATCCGGTGGGCCAGCTACTCCGTTCTTTTTTGATGGGCTGAATGTCGCCCTGTCGGTCTGTGAGGATATCTGGCAGGACGAGGTTAAATATCCGCTTGACCCAGTATCCTCCCTCATGGCAGGAACCACCATACCCGATATTTTGATCAACATATCCGCATCTCCTTTCTATGACGGTAAACTTGGCCAACGGGTGGAGCTTTTTTCTGCTCTTTGTTCAAAGCACAAGCTCCCTTTACTGTATGTGAACCAGGTCGGCGGTCAGGATGAGTTGATATTTGACGGTCATTCCATGGCTATCGACGCTTCCGGTACAGTAAAGGCAACAGGGCCCGGTTTTAGCGAGGACATGGTCATCGTCGAGACCGATAACTGGCAGGCGGATGTTTGTCGCAAAGTTCCTGAGGATTCGGTTGGGCAGGTGTTGGATGCGTTGACGCTTGGGGTGCAGGATTACCTGGGAAAGATCGGATTTAAACGCGCCGTTCTCGGCTTGTCCGGCGGCATTGATTCAGCAGTGACTGCAGCCGTTGCCTGC
Organism: uncultured Desulfobulbaceae bacterium; assembly: GCA_945787305.1. Classification (GTDB taxonomy): domain Bacteria; phylum Desulfobacterota; class Desulfobulbia; order Desulfobulbales; family Desulfobulbaceae; genus DRLX01. The sequence continues at coordinate 9,179 of CALZIH010000088.1, forward strand.
CGGGCGCTTGGCCCGGAAAATGTGCTTTGTGTTGCCTTGCCGTCCCCATACACTTCGCAGATATCAATTGATGATGCCCGGAAGCTGGCAGTCAATCTGGGCTGCGATTTTGAGCTGATACCGATCGCTGAGGCAATGCAGGCCTATAAGGAAATGCTTGCGCCACTGTTTATGAACATGCCTGAGGACGTCACAGAGCAAAATTTACAGGCAAGGATCAGGGGGACGCTGCTGATGGCCCT
>CALZIH010000089.1 GCA_945787305.1 uncultured Desulfobulbaceae bacterium
CTTTCAGCCTACCTCAGTGTTGCCGGGCCAGCCTGGGCAGAGGGGACGAAAAAGTCCACAATGTCATCAATTTTATCGACAAGCTCCGGAATGGCGTTCGATGCAGAAATTCCAAAGTAGACAATTCGCTGAAGAACATGTGGCGTCCACACTTGCTCACCTTGCGGCGGGTATTCAACCAGAGTGTTTTTATACACAGCCAGAATGGAATCAAAGGCTTCGGGCGGATAGAGCGAGAGGTCGACAAACAGGAGCTGCTTTTCCGAACTCCCCCGGCTTAGCCGTGTACGTGTCGTCAGGAGAAACGGCCCGGCTGATTGCGCAAGTCGCTTGATAATATCACGCCTGAGAATTGCGCCGCCGCTTGCCGTTGCAAGATACGAACGGGCCAGATCGGCGTCATACGCTTCAACCTTTTTCTTTTCTCTTGTATAGCGTTTATAGGGAATGCAAAAGAGGTTGAGTTTCTCTTTGCCGATATCGGCGGAGAAGTCCTGGGTGGATGAGGTGCTTCGATAGATTGCCTCCAACAACGCTTTGTAACGTTCTTCGATGTGGCGTTGGGCGCCCGGATAGTTCTGGCGAAACAGGACGTAGGTATAGGCACCATATCCTTCCGGCTCCTCTTGCAACGTGTAGACATGGGCGTAAACGTGTTCAACGACCCCAATTACGGCTTGCTCTACGTTACGAATTTCGTCTGTTGAAGCCTGAATCTGTTCATCTCCATATTCCGATGGGCGTTCATCGTCATAGGCGAGGCTGTACAGTTCATCTGCCACCTGGCGCGCTGTTTCGTACTCTTTTCTCTTGGCTTCGATTTCAGCTTTTGCAGCACGCAGTGTATTGTCAAATTGAGCAACCATCTTTGAGTTGGCAACGATGAGTGTATCGATTTCCGCGAGGTTGTAAGGTGATTTTGTATATTCAGCTATCAGGGTGTCCTGCAACTTGCCTGCAGCTGCGGATTGCTCCAAAATGCTCTTTTTGAGATGATCAATTTCAGTGAGGCTTGCTGCCAAGGCTGATGCAGAAGATTTCAGCTCTGTCTGAACACTTGCATCGGCCTTTTCCTGTTGCAGGAGAGTTGAAAGAAAAAGATGCGATTCTTTTTTTACGACCGCGGTTGCTGCAGACTTAAAACAGGCATCGAGCAAGGCTGTCAGTTTCTTCTCGCTCTCCTGCATTTTCTTTAATGCGCCTATCAGAGCGTTAAGGTCGTCCTGCTCTTTGTGAACCACTTCAGCACTGCGGCCAACTATGGGTTCCAGGTCTTCTGACAGGGTGGTCAGAGCATTGTGTATTGCTCGCCCCTGTTTTGTATCCTCATCTTTTATCTGGCTTTGTAGCCGATTACTCCTGTGGAGAATTTCACCCCGGTATTCTTGAATTTTTTCAAGGTGTTTCCTTCGGTTTGTATTGTGCCGCAGAAGGTTCGAGAGTTCTTTTTGATACTCTTTTGAAGCATCTTTTGCTGAGCGGACAGATGCCGTTGCCCTGTTTTTAAGTTCTGTTTTGTTGTTGATGGCAGCGTCTGCACGTTGAGCTGCTCTTTCCGCAGTATATGGTCCTGCCTTGGCAAACGCAGAAAGGGCTTTTACTGCCTCGTCTGCCAATGCTAAATATTTGTTTATCGTCTTGAGGGCGGAGTCTCTTGCCGATAATGAAGTGCGAGCATGTCCAGGAAGGGAAGCATAGCTGTTGATTCCGTTTTTCGCCGCGTCCTGTGCCTTTGTAAAAGAGGTTGTCAGATTGTCGGCATAACGATGGATGTCGTGCAGTTCCCAGTACCTGTCTTCAAGTATGAGGAGCTCCTGATAAGTCTTTTCTTCAAGTCTTGCCGCGGTAGCATACTGAGTGACGAAGTCGTCAACTGTCTTTTCCTTCACGGCTGTCATGCCTTTGGCCGGAGGTGATGCCGTGTTGGTGTTGACAACCTGCACTGATTGCGTCGTTTTAGTGGCAACCGCAGCAGAGCAGAAGAAGAGCGTAACGATGAGCGAAAAAGAGAGTGTTTTGATCATGTTTCGTCCTCTTCCCGGTATAGCCTCACCCAGAGATAATTGAGGACAAGGCCGATGACCACGCCGGCAAAGGCTGCGATTCCATAGAGTTGTTGCGGGGGTAAAAGGGGCATGAAGTAGCCAAGCGCCAAGTATGAAGGAACCGCTGCAATCAATGCAATGATGGTGATGCGTAACTTGTTATCAAGTTTCATCATATTGTTCACGATACTTGCGATGGAATAGGGTAGGGGAGGTAGCGCTTTTGTTAGAGTCGTGCTGTGTGGATTAGAGCCAAGAACAACGCGATCCCTCTAGATATCATCACGCAATACACCTGTACCTGTTGTTTTCTTTAACAGTAAAACTCTATTAAATCAATGCGTTTTGCTTGGGGCTCGGGGGACTGTTTCCTGGTTGTCGTGGAGGAAAAGGGGACGGTGGAGTATTTGCTGTACGTTTTCGTTCTGTCCAACTCAAGTGCCATGCAGTAACCTGAATTGGACTTCAAACGATTAGGCGTAGCCTTTTCAAGGCACCCATTAGTAAATTCTTATTCAATGCATGGTTACAACGGAATAATTATTCTTTCTTTGCAGCTGTGAGCTGGTCATAGTGCTGTTCGATGATGAGCGCTGGATGAATGAGCCATTTCACCACCGTAATGCCAAGGCAGAGTATACCAAGTGTCACGCCCAATTCGGTCCAGGTCGGCAGATAATCAACAACCTCCCCAAGAGGAGACGGGATAAGGCCCGGCACGATCAGGCCTATTCCTTTTTCCATCCAAATAGCTGTGAAAAGTACAGCACATGCCGGCAGCAGGATTTTTGGATTGTTATCACCGGGATTGAAAGCCAGAACGAGCGTGGCCAGGAGGTTACAACTGATTGACGTCCATATCCATGGCACCAGGGCGTTATGCCCTTCAAGCCCAAAAAACAGATACATGGCGGAAATGGAATGATGGGTTGGGAAGTAAAACTCTTTAAATATCTCAGAGAACAGCATGATCAGGTTAATGATCGCCGACACGACAATGATCAGGCGCAGTTTATGAAAAACCTGTTTCTCGATTTTATAACTTGTAAAACTGTGGATTATCGCCAGCACCAGAATGATCAGTGAAGGTCCGGCCGCAAATGCCGAGGCCAGAAACCGTGGCCCCATGAGGGGATTATTCCAGAATGGTCTTGCCGGGAGTCCCTGATAGAGAAAAGCGGTGACCATATGAATGGAGAAGGCCCAGAAAATAGAGAGGAAAACAAAGGGCCGGTACTTTCTTTCATCTGCTTTTCGTCCCATGTAATGACTGTAGAGGATATACAGGGGCACCAGGGCATTGAGCAGGAGATATCCGTTCAGTACGAGGACGTCCCAGGCGAGAATGGATGAAGGAAAATTAAACTGTCCTATCCCCGGAATCAGGTGCCACGCCTGTAATGGTCCACCCAGGTCAACGGTAATGAATGACAGGCACATGACAAGAGCGCCGACAGCCACACCTTCACCGATAATGACCACCCGGTGAAAATCAGGGTCATGGAACATGTAGGCGGGTAAAATAAGCATCACTGCAGCAGCAGCGACCCCCACCAGAAACGTGAAGTTGGAAATGTAAAATCCCCAACTGATAATATTGGACATCCCAGTAACTTCCAGTCCATGTCTTGCCTGAATGGAGTAGGCATACAGACCAACCAGCATACCGGCTATAAGAAACAAGCGGAAAATCTGGAAGGGAATACCGCCTTGTATGTTCCAGCGGAAGCAGTCTGAAATAAACGAGAAGAACCCTTTAGGTGATATTTTTTCCATGTCGGTCCTTTGTCGGTCAGTCAATGAAGTACCAGAATTTGGGATCGGTCCCCAATTCTTCCTTCATCCTGAACACCTTTTTATGTTTTAAAACGTAGCGTATTTCACTGTCCGGATCCAAAAGGTTGCCGAATACCCTTGCCCCGGTCGGGCAGGCCTCGGCGCATGCTGGGAGCCTGCCTTCCCTGGTTCGCTGCACACAGAACGTGCATTTCTCCACTTTTCCTTTTGGCCGTATGCGGTTGCCCAAATAATGCTGTTTGGTGTTTATTTCTTCCTTTGGAATTTCCGGTTTGCCCCAGTTGAAGCGACGCCCAAAGTAGGGACAGGCGGCCATGCAATAGCGGCAGCCGATACACCAGTCATAATCGACAACCACAATGCCGTCCGGTTCGCGCCATGTGGCTTTGGTGGGGCATGCCTTTACGCAAGGTGGATTTTCACACTGAAAGCACTGGACACCCATATAAAATTTATTGTCAACCGGCACCTCGTGGAAATATTTACCGTTGCCGGTGGAGGGGTCGAGTTGACCGGGTTCCATCTCAAAGGTTCTGATGTATTGGGTTTTTGACTTGCGATCCTGGTTGTTTTCCATCACACAGGCCTTGACGCAATCCATGTATCCTTCACACCTGGTGATGTTGAACGCGTAACCGAATAACACCTGTTCCCTGGGCGGGTGGCTACTCATCTGAATATCCAAATCATGTTGCAGTTTTGCCAGTCGCACCAGGCGGTCGATGGTTTCGTCTCGTTCCTCCTGGGTCATCAGACGGTAATGTTTCTTGAAGTATTCTTCCCATTTTAACGAAAACTCCTCGGTCGAACCGGCTGCCGTGCCGGGCATACAGCCTGTCACCAGAGCTGCACTGCCTGCGGCTGCTGCAATTGAAGCACCTTTCAGAAAAGATCTGCGGGTGCCTTTGGCATCGAGTACGTTGTGTTTTTTCATCTGGCCTTCTTTGTTTTTATGGGCAGTCATTGCATACCCCTATTCATCAAGCGGTAGAGAAAACGTTGCCGGCATTCGTTTCTTAAATCTGGGCGAATGAGGGTCGTGGCAGGTCGTGCAATTATTAATTACACGCTCACCGGCCCAATATTTCACCCTTTTACCATGAGCGCCGCCAACCCAATCGCTTTTCTGTCTGAAATGACATTTTCCACAGAGCTGGTAGCTGTGATCAAAGTCTACCTTCAGGCCTTTTTTACCAACGAGATAGTCCTTTTCCTTTTCATTATGACAATCCGTACAGGACAATCCATCCTCTTCCTTGCCGTGATTGATTTTGATATCAGCATGGGTAAATAGAGAGCCATTTCTAACCTGAATACTCTTGTCGGTATGGCAAACGCTGCAGCGGAAACGGCTTATTGAATCCTTGCGGGCCAACACTCTAAAGGTGCCGCCCTGGGAGGATTTTTTCGCTCTCACTGTTTTCACCGGCAAAATGTAAGCGGATTCAACCTGCATGGGGTCAAACGGCTCAACAGCACCACTGATACGATCCATAACTCCATCACCACTGGCAAGAGTAACCTGGCACGACAGCAGGAGGATAGCCGGCACAAGATAAAGGAGGCTAGAACCGCAGGTTGTTTGTTTCATAACTGTTCTTTCATCCTTATTGGTTGACTCTAGTAAACTCTTCTAGAGGTTCAGTGACCACCACAGGGACATGGCACTGGCGGCAATTTCCCCTGGATGCATGCTCAACCCGAATTTCAGCAACGGCCCCCGAGCCGGTATGGCATGCTATACAGTCTTCCCGTAGTTGGAGACTGTGCGGGATTGACGGAGGAGATCCTCCCAGCTGCTGTGATCGACCTATTGCCGGCGGATCAATTGACTGCCAACCTGTTTCCACGAACAGTTCTTCGGTGCGTTTCGGTACATGACATTGATAGCAGGCTTCATTTTCTGGATGTGGTGTGACCGGAGCCCAGGCTTTCAGTTCGACAGCATAGCCGCCTCTGCCGTGGCAGGATATACAGTCGTAGGGCTCAGCTGCAAAAGAAGGCGGAATGTCATGCGGAATGCGAGGCGGTGAACCCGGATATTGACGGAGTTCGTAAAATGAATTCAGGGTACGGGTGCCGTCGGTTCCGGTCATTGCGGCCAAGGGTGTTTCGTCGTACCTGGTAAAGATTTTTTCGCCGTCTGAATCAAAGCCATGGGGAATGTCCGGCGCTGCGCTTGTCGGCAGCGCCGAAATGGCTCCAGATAAGCAGATTGCGGCAAAACCCATAACAACTTTGCCGAAAATCGTATCTGCTGTTTTCATTATGCTTTCTCCAGTCGCACTGCACATTTCTTGTAATCCGGCTGCTTTGATATCGGACAGAACGCATCCAGTGTCACCTCATTGATCAGGTAACTTTCGTCAAAGAACGGCACGAAAACCATTCCCCTTGGCGGTACGCCCCTGCCATTGATTGAGGCCGGCATGGTTATTTCTCCCCGCCTGGAAATAATTTTAACCAGTTCTCCATTGACTACGCCGAGGTCAGCTGCATCATCGGGGTTGAGTTCCACATAGGACGACGGAACCGCATTATGAAGGATCGGCACCCGTCTGGTCATGGAACCGGTGTGCCAATGCTCCACCACCCGTCCGGTATTGAGCCAGAAGTTGTATTCCTGATCAGGTGATTCAGCGGCCACTTCGTATGGGCGGGCCCAAATCCAGGCGCGGTTGTCCTTTTTACCGTAAAAATGGAAATCTTCTCCATTGGTGCATGCAGGGTCATGCTTGGAGTTAAAGCGCCACCTGGTTTCCTTACCGTTGACAAAAGGCCATTGAACCCCTGAGCGCGCCTTCAGCAACTTATAGGGCGCCATGTTGTGCTTGGGGTTATCATGGAAACGTCTGTACTCTGCCCATATTTTTCCGATATGTTCTTCTTCGCTCCAGGGGAAATGTTTCTCAAACCCAAGCCGTCTGGCCACCTCGATGAGTTGCCAGGTATCCGACATCGCCTCGCCCGGGGGAGGGACAATCTGGTCGAAATGCTGGGTCCGGCGCTCGGAATTTCCAAACATGCCTTCCTGTTCCACCCACATGGCAGCGGGCAGGATCACGTCGGCAATGTCTGTTGTAGGCGTTGGGTAGACATCGGAAACAACAACAAACCGATCCTCTTTAAGAGCACCGTCACGGTACCTTTTAAGTTTAGGCATGGTGACCATGGGGTTGGTAACCTGAATCCACATAAACCGTATATCGCCACGGTCCAGGGCGCGGAACATCTCCACCGTATGATAGGTGGGTTTGGGGTCGATGTTGCTTACCGGCACATCCCAGATCTCGGCGGCAATTTTTCGGTGCTTCTCATTCATGACAACGCCATGGGGCAGTTTGTGGGTCAACGTGCCTACCTCACGGACGGTCCCGCAGGCACTTGGCTGTCCGGTAAGGGAGAACGGGCTGTTGCCCGGCGTCGAAATCTTGCCCACCAGAAGATGGATATTGTAGACCAGATTGTTGATCCATGTGCCCCTGGTATGCTGGTTCATGCCCATGCACCAGAAGGAGGTTACTTTCTTTTTCGGGTCTCCATACAGTGAGGCCATGTATCTGATGTCGCGGGCGGACACACCTGAAATTTTTTCCACTCGCTCCGGTGTGTAATCCTTGAGGAACGCTTCAAATTCTTCAAAGGATATCCCTTCAGCTCTATCCTTGAACTTGAAATGGTCTTCAACCCCGTAGCCGATATCGGTCAGGCCCTTATGGAACGAGATATGCTTGTCGACAAAATCCCGGTTGACCCAATCGTTGCGAATGATTTCGTGGCAGATGGCATTGGCAACGGCGAGATCGGTTTGAGGTTTAAAGAGAATGGATTTGTCTGCGGCTTGGCTGGTTCTTGTCGTACGGGTTGCAAAATCTACAATGACGACATCGGTTTTACGTTTTCGGGCGGCAAGCATCCTGGAGAAAAGAACAGGATGCATTTCCGCCATGTTGTTTCCCCAGGTGATAAACACATTGGCGTGTTCAATGTCCTCATAACAACCCATGGGCTCGTCAATGCCAAAGGATGTCATAAATCCGGTAACCGCGCTTGCCATGCAAAGCCTTGCATTTGCCTCAACATTATTGGTGCCGATACAGCCCTTGAACAGTTTTGAAGCCACATAACCATCGGGAATTGTCCACTGACCGGAACCATACATGGCAACAGCATCTTTACCATGCTTGTCAATGGTCTCTTGCATTTTTGCAGCAATAAGATCCAGTGCTTCGGTGATCGGCACTTCAACCATCTCGCCGTTTTTTCTGACCTTGGCCTTGGTAAGGCGATCTTCGCCGTAAAGGGCCTGGACCGAATGGTATCCTTTGACACAGCACAGTCCTTTGTTGACACTGCAATTCGGGTCACCTTTTACCGCCACTGCCCGGTCTCCTGAAACCCCAACCAGTACGCCGCAACCTGTGCCACAGAAACGACAAGGAGCTTTTTGCCATGATATCATGCCGGTCGCGCCTTCCAGTCTTTTCCAGCTGGCAAAACTGATACCGGGAAAGAGAGATGTTGCCGTGGCAATGGCACTTGTTGCTGCTGCAGATTTAATAAAGGATCTTCTATCAAGCTTCATTGTCATTTCTTTCTCCCTGATGTAGTTCATCATTATAACCAAAGGTCATGCTTAATGATTCCAATGATTTTATTCCCTTAAGGCGTTTTTGTAGTTGTTCTTCGGTATTTTTGTCCGGTGTATCTGTCACAAGAATCAGGATGTCGGCATTATCGGCGGGATACGCTTCACAGTATTGAAGAGCGTTCAAATCCTGCAGTAATTCCTGTTTGGCCCCGGAACGTGAGCTGGCGATGTAGCCTAAAATCGGCATGTCCCCTCCATGCAACTCTTATTGGTTAACCTTGCGAAAAGAATTCTCTTTAGTGGCGAATATGTAAGTATGGTAGCAATTTGCATACCAGCAAAATGCTCCGCTATTCCAGAAGCCTCAGGTGTGATGCGCAAGCCTGTGCAGCAGGGGGTGACAGGCTTGCTGTGGTACTGTATTTAACCAGGCGGTCGCGCAGTCTCTTTATGGTAAGCGCTACCGTGTGGTAACGGCCATGTTCGTCGTCGTTACCTGCCGGTAACGCCTTGTGGTTGGTGCGCTACAAACTGTGGCAACGAATGTGCAACCAGAGAACGATGGATGCCTCTTTGCTTGCCCCTTGTATAACTATCTAGGTATACGTAACAAATCAATTGATATGAAAGAAGACTTCAGATGTGACCTGGCAATGCAAACTATGCATCAGGGTATAGACATTGGTTCAAGTGGATTATGAAACAATTGAAGGCGGTTATTTGAAGGACGTCCCTATGTGTCAGGATAGTTTTCGCCTCTGTTGAAATTTAAAAATAACGGGCGAAGAGTGATGAGACAATGCAAAAACGATATTCAGAAGAATTTAAAGAAGCTGTAATCAAAAAGATGATGCCACCTGTTCCGGTGTCTGTTTCTCAATTATGTAGAGAAACTGGGGTTTCAGATGTTACTCTGTATAAATGGAGAAAAGATTATCGAAACAG
>CALZIH010000090.1 GCA_945787305.1 uncultured Desulfobulbaceae bacterium
AAAAGCAGGCTTCACTGCACCCCTTGATCGCATCAGAAAGGATGAGAGGTTACTGTCCAAATGGAGCCGTTTCAAAACAAAATACCTCATCACCTTTTCACACGCTCTGCTGGATATTGTCCGTAAACGACAGCCGAATATTCGCTCGGCCCGAAACCTCTACGCCCGCACAATACTTGAGCCTGAAAGTGAGCAATGGCTGGGCCAGTCACTGCCATTATTCCTGCAAGCCTATGACTACACAGTTATTATGGCAATGCCTCATATGGAAAAGGCACAAGATGCAGAAAACTGGCTATCGACCCTGGGCGGCACATCTCTAGCTCAGGCGATGAATCCAGCATCAGTCGTCTTTGAGTTACAAACGTTCGACTGGTGGCAAAAAAAACAAATAACCATGACGGAATTCACAGACCAGCTTGCTCTCCTGCAACAAAAAGGTGCGGTTTCATTTGCCTATTACCCGGATGATTTTATAAAAAACCACCCTGACGCAGACATTATCCGTCAACAATTTTCACAGATAAGAGCTCGTTGGTCAACAAGCAAACATGATTGAAATCTTGTCAAACATCTTCTCTGTTTTTTTTGGATTCACCTATTATTATCCACTGCTTATGTCATACCTGTGGATAACTGGCGCCCTTATCTATTATTATCGTTGGGAAAAACCTTTTGGGATAGACAGCAAGAACCCTCCTGAACTGAAAGGTTCTCCCGGTGTTTCAATTCTCGTTCCCTGCCATAACGAATCTACAAACATCAATGAAACCATTGACTGGCTCTCCAGACAACAATATGACAATTTTGAAATCATAGCCATTAATGATGGCAGCACGGATAATACCGGTGAGTTACTCGACCGGTTAGCCGAAAAACATGAACGGCTTCGTGTGGTACACCTTGGCACCAATCAAGGAAAAGCCCGAGGGCTATCGCTAGGGGCGCTTGTAGCGCAACATGAATTTCTTATCTGTATTGACGGCGACGTCATTCTTGATCCATGGGCTGTACGATGGATGGTCTGGCACCTGCAAAGAAGCCCTCGGGTTGGAGCGGTTACCGGCAACCCGAGAATACGTAACAGATCAACATTACTGGGAAAAGTTCAAGTCGGCGAATTCTCCTCTATCATTGGCCTGATTAAACGCGCACAAAGGATTTATGGTCGCGTATTTACGATTTCCGGAGCAGTCGCCGCCTTTCGTCGTTCCGCCCTGCAGCAGGTGGGGTATTGGGACACGGACATGGTGACCGAAGACATTGACATCAGCTGGAAACTACAGCTTAACTTCTGGGATATCCGTTATGAACCCCATGCAATCTGCTGGCTCCTCATGCCGGAAACCTTCCGGGGTTTATGGAAACAACGACTTCGCTGGGCCCAAGGGGGGGTAGAAGTTTTCATCAAGAATTTCGGTCGAATATGGGATTGGAAGAGAAGGCGCATGATAATGGTTTTTGTAGAATATATAACCAGTGTTTTCTGGGCCTACTCCATGATCACCATAACACTGCTCTGGGCTATCGGCAAAGTTTTCCCTTTGCCGCCGATGTTGACTATTAGGACACTTTTGCCTGGTTGGACAGGGATTATACTGGGCATTACCTGTCTGATTCAATTCGGTATCAGCATGCTTATTGATGCAAAATATGACAGAAAGTACGGTAAAATCTATTTTTGGATCATTTGGTATCCCGTCGCCTTCTGGCTGATCAACATCTGCACCATTGCCGTCGGACTGCCCAAGGCGCTCATCAAGCCAAAAGGGCAACGTGCTCTTTGGAAAAGCCCGGATCGAGGATTGCAGCAGGAAAAAAATAACAATCTAGGAAAGACTACAGTAGAATGAATCCCACAGCCAATGAGTATCGCTCTGCAGATACAATTACTCCGGACGACCCTCTGCAGGATTATCCGGAGAACCTGATCATCAATAGACCGGATCTAAAATCCAAAACATTGATTCTTGGCGAGAAAATCTTAACCCTCGCCTTTTGGGGTTTCTGGTTCTACCTATGGTTACCATTGATCAGTCTGATTGCATGGCTGCTTGGCTTCCGCATTTTGTACACGCATATGATAAAGCATGGGGGATTCGACGGCTTTATGGGCCAGTTAGACACCTTTACAACTGGTGTTCTTCTCTTCTCAGGAACATTGGCGCTCTGGAGTTTCTACAACCTCAAACGCTATGGTACATACAGCAGAAGAAACAAAATCCTTGCCACGGATCTAAATAAATTAACAAAGGATTTTTCTGTAACCACTCAGGACTTCAATAAAATTCAGCAGGCAAAACGAATAGCATTCTCTTTTAACGTGCACAATGAAATCCGTGTAGTAAAGACTACTACTAAAGAAACAACTTGATGAGGATAGGAAGAAACAATCCATGCTGCCAATACATATTCAATACATATTCAAACTACCGGATGGACAGAAGGATACATTTATCCTCCAGCTTGACCAGCACAACCTGAACCTGCTGACAGATGACAAAAACAGCCTGCCGGACTGGAGCAGGCTCAGTTTTCAGCAGTGCCCAAACTGCGTGGATATGGAGAAAAGCACCTGGTGCCCCATGGCGGTAAACCTCTCGAGAATTGTTCACCGCTTTGCGTCTCTCCTCTCCTATGATGAGGTCCACCTCACCGTCATTACAGCAGAACGTGAATTCCGGCAAAAAACAACCATCCAACGAGCTATTTCCTCCTACATGGGGCTGGTCATGGCAACCTGTGGTTGTCCACACACAAAATTTCTTCGGCCTATGGCCCGCTTTCACCTTCCCTTAGCCAGTGAGGAGGAGACCATCTACCGGGCATTTTCCATGTATGCCCTGGCCCAATATTTCATTGCCCGGGATAATGGTACAGCAGATCCAGAGTTTAAAGGATTGGAACAGGCCTACAAAGAGATCCAGGTCATCAACCAAGCCATGGCACAACGTTTACGGGCGGCCTCAGAAAAAGACTCCTCGGTCAACGCCTTGATCAACCTCGACATGTACGCCAGGGCAATGCCCTATGTTCTTGAGGAATCACTGGAAGAACTGCAGTACCTGTTTGATTCGTATCTGAACAAAAAATCAAAAAATTAAAAAGCAGCCCCTACTACCTGCCAGCGGCAACGAACAGCTATAAAAAAGATTCCAACCGCTTAAGAAAGCGTGAAATACTTTTCGTTTTCTGCAGTTGCCGTATCTCCCGGGAAAGTTCTGGGTCATGAATAAAGGCTAGGATTTCTTTTATCTTTGAGAGTGCCTGTTGCTCACCGCAAAAGAGTGTTTGGTAGATGGAGATAAGTTCCCGCAGATACCCATGCAATTCCGAACGCCTCTCTGTAAGGGAGGATTCGGCAGGATGAGAACCGCGCAGTCGTTTAAAGAGCAACGGATCACCAATGGCACCCCTGCCTAGCATAAGACCGTCAGCCTGAGTATCATCCAGAACACGCCAGCCATCCGCTGCCGAAAAAATATCACCATTGGCGATCACCGGCAGTGACGTACGTCTGACAACCTCAGCGGTAATGTGATGATCTGCCATACCGCTATAACGCTGGGCAACAGTTCGCGAATGGACAACCAGAAAATCAATGCCGCAATTTTCAAACAGGTTCAGCAAGGAAAAGAGTTCCGAAGGATGGTTAAATCCGGCCCGCACCTTAAGAGAAAAACTGCCCCAAATACGTGGCCGAACCGTTTCAAGCAGTGTTGCCAATCCCTTCGGGTCCTTGAGCAATGCTCCACCGGCTGCCTTTTTGCCCATGCGGCCATAGGGACACCCTAAATTGATATTAAGGTGTTTGGCACCCAGCTCCTGTACCAACTCAGCAGCAGCAAGCAAGGACTCGGCTTCTGCCCCTATCAATTGGACTACCAGAGGAACGGAGGGGTTGGCCTCGGCCACCTCCACTTGATCATTTTGGGAAACAAGGTTTCTGCCGACAGCCTTTACCTGAAGGTATTCCGTAAAAACCACGTCGGGACGAACCAGATCAATGAACAGGTTGCGCAGCCCTCGATTGGTCAGGCCCTGCATCGGCGCGAGCATAAGAGGCTGAGTCCCCTGTTTCCAGGGAAGCACCCTCAAACCTTCCTGATGCACAGTGCCCGCTCTACCTTCATGCATGACCCAAAAAAACTAGTGCAACATGATGCGTTGCAATCCTGTCCACAGCCAGCCCCCTTTTTGTCGTCTGTTCAACGCCTTCAGCTCCTTAACGGCCCGTTCGCCGCTGATCCGTTCTTCAGCAAGGTCCTTGTAAATCCGATTGGCACGCTTGCGGCGCCTGACGGCGTCACCGGCATCAATCATTGATTCAATGAAACCAACAAACTTGACGGCATGGTCTTTTACCACGCTTTTTTCTTTGCGCGTTCCTGCCCCCGACAGATCCGACTTGATTCTAGTCAAGGCTGTTTCCATATTCGACTTGATCAAAGCAATTTCCGCCTGACTGCTTTCGGCCTGGACAGAGCTTCTGTTGCCAACGAGTTCGCAGGTTTTTTCCACATGATATTCAGACAACAGCCCATATTCCTGAAACGCAGAAAGCTCATGCAATGCACGATCAAATTCAGCGCCTTCGCTGGCAACCAGTTTTTCACAGGCTTGATAACAGATATCCCAGGCCTGCCAGCGATACACAAAGTCCAACCCTGTTCCCTTTATATTCTGCAGCCCCATGATTCTGTTATGGAGACCGGGTGGCGTATGTCGACAGATTCGATCAATGACTTGATCTCCGGTGGCGTGGTAGTCTTCGACAACAATGAGTTTTTGCAGGAACCATTTGCGAACAAGCCGTCGCAACTGTTCATCCTGCTCTGCGCCAACCCCTTTTCCTGAATGCTCCACCTGGGAATACAACTCCAGGTAGGAATCCAAAACGTCCTTCTGTCTCTTGAATTCGGCAAGAATTTCGGCACTCAATTCACCCAAGCTATGCTCTCCAAGCCATTCATGGAGCGCATCTGTGTCATCAAAAGCCCCCTCAGGCAAGTCGTCATCTTCCAGGCCGACCCCAATCAACATGGCCACCAGACGAGCCTGCAGTTCTTCCCTGCTTGTCGGCATCCGCTGTTTTCGTGCCACTTCTTCCAGGATCTGCAATGGATTACTATTTTTATCTTTATCTTCCGGTTGCAGAGTAATCCGCAGGCAACAGGCATCCAGTGCCTCATGGATATACCCAACCAGCCCTTCCAGGTTGGAGCCAATGAGAAAATGAAAATCAGCAGCAAAATCAAAGACAACAATCCCGGCGAACATGAGGGTTCGTGAAACCCGGTCAGCCCGGTTGTTGACGACGGTGCTGAGGATAACGCCCGGTTCTTTACGAGGATCATGGCTGTCAAAACCCATCCGCCGCCAGTTGCTCATGGCACCAAATCGCTCATTTGCCGACATGCCGTTAATAAATTGAAGGTCACGGCTGCGTACCCTGGCTCGGGGAAACTCCAAGAGTACGCCGATATCGGCAATAACCCGATCAGCCATCTCCTTGAGTGCGAAATCAGGATCGATCCCTAACTCTTTGGCCATGGCCTCCACAAGGGCAATATTATAGGGATGCTCTTCATAGGGAAAACGATTTAGGATATCTGGTGCAAGTATTCCTGCCTGTTGCCAGCCGACACTCTGGAATTTCGTCCCCGATTGTGCCGCCGACAGCTCTAGAATGGGAAGCATTTGTTCTTCAGTTGTCAACAGGTTACCGCCTTTAGGGATAAACTCCGTCATGACTATTGGAATATTGTAGCCAGCCGGTCCCTGGAGATCCTCATGATCAGGGTAGGTATTTGTAATCGTGGAGATATCGTCCCGCATCCATTGGTGCTGGAGTATTCGTACATAATCCGGGGATAGTGCCATGCACTCCCATAAAAATATACGGGCTGACAGCTTGGTGGATAACCGAACGACATCATACTGTTCCCAGATAGTCGCCTTGTCATAGGGTCGAAAAAGAAACATTTCACGGGTTTTACCAAAAGGATAGGCATAGAGGAACATGGCCTCACAACCCGTTGATTTGGAAACAAGACTATGGCCAAGACCCTCGAACAGTGCCGCCTTCAGACGTTCGGTACCAGACTTCCCTCGCGTTCCCCACCCACCGACGACAAGGTCAATTTTGCGACGGGAACGGATGGCTATTCGACTCATCACAAAACGGGTACCGACAAAAAAGAGCAGCAATGCCAAAGTGAAAACAGCTAGGTCTTGGAGCGTGTTTTCATAAACGGAAAAAAAATAATCACGCAGGCGATAGTACCAATCGCTCCCCATCAAGGGTAACGGTAAAAGAAAAAAACGCTCTACGCTTGGGTCACTGTCGTCCTCTCCATTTTCATCTTTATGGGGACTAAAGACGACCCCCAAACCCAACTTTTCCAGTGCCCGGATATATTCTTCGGGTTTTTCAGAGCCATCCTCCTCCCAGTTACGTTTGTGGGCAAAACGGGCAAAGTTAACTATCAGTTTTCCCGCCCCCAGCCAACTTCGGACACAGGAACGGGATGGGCGGATTTCAGTTATCCCTTCCGCTGTATACAGCTTGACCGGTTGCCTGCGAAAAGGATTTTGCAGGCAGGAGAGGACTTGATCGGGAAGCGGCAGGTAAGGCCGCCAGCTCTCCTCTGAATCCATATACAGCGGCTCTCCGGGCACCTTGGTCCGGGTCAACTCACCTAGAATTGCTGAAGGAGCATGCAGACTGCCTGTATAGCGACGACCAATGGTGTGCGAATAGCCTTGCCGTTTATCTGTTTTCGGGTTGCGAATTTCATGCAATAGACGCCACCACCTGAAAGCAAAGGTGTCTCCTTTGGTGACCCGTACCCCCCAAAGGGTTGCATGCAGGCTGTAGCCAAAATCTTTTTGACTGAGAAGCGACAGGATCCGGCCAACAGCATCCTCCCCGTATTTCTTCAGCAATAATCGCGGCAGCCGACGGCTTTCTCCACATTTCATGCCTTGCAACAGATCGGCTAATTGCTCCTTCAAATCTCGGCTCGCCGAATCAGCGCTGATAATCATCTTTTCCCGAGTTAAGGCAGCATATCGTCTAACACTAAGAGCAGCAGCGTGACGATGGAGATCGACCACATGCGGCAGTAACTCCTTTGTATACATGTCTGCCGAGTCCTGGCCGCCACTTGCCATCAACGCGTCCAACCCTTGGGCGATAACGTCCAGGGCAATTTTCAAAACCAAGGAACTCTCTTCCTCGGTCATGACCGTTTTGAGAAGATCCATTTTTTCGACTTCCTGTAATGGATCCACATGAAGCCGAGCCAATGTCAAAACGGCACAAGCCCTGACCTGAACCGTTGTATCTTCCAGCATCAGCTTTTGCAGTAATTGCCACACTTGTGACCTATCCTCTGTTTGCTCACTGCACAACACATCTGCCAATGTCTCGGCCAGGGCTTGACGAACAAAGGGGCTTGGGTCATCTAGAATATACGAAATCAAGGAAGCCATTCGGCAATGAAATCCAGGGTATGTTCCCAACAATCGTACAGCCCGACGACGGACAAAGATATCATCTCCCCCCTGGGGATGACCAAGCCGTTGACCCAGGGCCTGGAGAAATGAATCCGGAGAGGTAAGAGCCAACAGGTTCAATGCTGCACATTGTATCCACACATCCTCCTGGATGGCCATTGCCGAACGATATACAAATGTGACGGTGACTTCCTGGAGTGTGGACAGTTGAAATTGTACTTGCAGGCTGGCAATCCCGCGGGCAATACATGCAAAGGCCGCTCTCCTTACTCGGGGATCGCCCTGATAGACAAGAAGATTGCGCGTCACGCCCTCAAGGTCGATGCGTTCCCATGTCGTTTCCTGACCTTTGCCGTCAGCCCCGCTTTCAACGGCTGCAACTACAGCATTGCCTAATCGATCGAGAATATCGGCAATACGATATTCACTGCCGGCTATTCGCCGCTGACACCGCTCAACTACGGTATCGGCACCAAACCAGCGACGAAATGCTCGCCGGTCGCCCTGAAGGCGTTGTTTGTCCGCACCCATTCGGGCAGCAAAAGCGAGAATGTGTTCCTGTCGTTCGTGATCGGAAGTCGCTGTATGCAGTCTTTGGTTAAAATCAGCCAACCCTCGGCGCAGATCGGCAATTGCCTCAATCTCAGTATTAATTTTCAGGCGCAAAAAATCGGTAATTTGCAGGACAAACCGATCTTTATGGGTATAATCCGGCGTCATCTTCATTTCTCTGCAATATTCGAGAAATTGCCGGGGCAGTTCTTTGTCCTCGCGCTTATACATCTTTCGCTGCAGCTTGGTCCGGTTAAGGGTCAGCAGCTCTGTCAGTTCAGGGACAAACTTCTGCATCAGACACCTTGTTATTCATCAACTGTGAAGCACGATTCGCCTTTATGGTGTAAAAGAGGTCATCCTCCGGTCGCAGGTCCCGCATTGCCCTGCCGGCACTGAAATACCAGGTAAGACCAGCCATACCGGTAAACTCGTCATTATCCAACCGATACTGCCCTCGCATGCCTAACTGTAGGCGTGATTGGTCGCGAAACCAATAATCCCAGCTCAAACCAAGAAACATGTCATTTCGATCAATTTTATGGGCTCGGTCTTCATCATCAAAAAAATGGGAAAACTGGTAACGAAAATCCAATCTGGCAGGGCCGAACAATTGACCAAAACCGGCGGCAAGTCGAATGTTGTCTGGATTGAAGGGGTTCATGTCGGCATTGGTCGTGTAACTGCCCCGGGCAATCAGTACGGTATCCAGCCAGGGCCGGTAGCTCAAATATTCAGAAAAGCGCAGCCCGCTTCGATGATCGGACTTATAGTCAGTAAAAATATCCTGGTCAATGGTACCGGGAGCATATTTAGAACCATCATCCAGGCTCAGCAGGCGCCCAAAAATTGATAACATGGGCCGATGCTTGATCTTCGGAGAGAAATAGCGATCCTGGTAAACACTGGCCTTCACGAGAACAGACCACTCCGTCCGATTATGATCAAAGATGGCTGATTCCCCGGCTGCCGGATTCTGGGTCAACCCTTGTCCTTCAAGCCTGAACGTGAAAGGAAGCTGCTTGAACCTCCTGGTTACATCTCCAATGAGACCAATTGTTGGTCCGCCCAAGGTACGTTTTCTCACAAAAAAAGACGACTTCAGGTATGTCGGCATTTCATCATATAAACGGTGATAGGACCCGGTGAGCTGAACAAAGGTCTCTCCTTCTTCGCTATCTGTGTCCTCGTCAACATCCCGACGTTTATTCCAGGAAAGGGAAGCCGACCAGGTCCCATCTTCCTGACGCCCCAGCAGGTACTCATCATAAGCCGCGAG
>CALZIH010000091.1 GCA_945787305.1 uncultured Desulfobulbaceae bacterium
AAAAAGGTTAAAAAAAGTTGCTGCGGAAAATATCAGAAAAAAGGGAAGCATTGCAGTCGCTGTCCTGAATTGATCAAGGCCAAGTGCAAAAAACAGACAAAAGAAAAGGCCGCTAAAAAGAAAGACAAGAAAAAAGAGAAAAAGAAGAAAAAGGGAAAAAAGAAAAGCTAACGAGCAGGAGGGTCTTCTAGTCCACGCCGATAACGGTTAATGGAGCGGCCTGACCCAGTTCTCCGTGCAGTTGGCTGATGTGGCCGATTTCCTGCCAGTTTCTTCCCAGGAGTTGAGAGCCGTACCCATCAACGGCAACAGGGTCGTAACCGGCAACCAATAATCCCGGCGGCGGATCGCAGGTCGGGCCATAGAGGTGGGACTCGGCCATGCCTACCGAGGCGTCAAGCAGGGAGAAGTCAGGGCAGCGGTAACGGTTTAAATCGGCCACGGCATGGTCGACGTGTCGGTGAAAGGCTGCTTTTTTCCAGCTGTTTCCCTGTTGATAGTGTGCAGGGGGCGCCAGGCCCATCATATTTTTCAAACTCAAGGTGACTCCAGCCAGTGTATGTGCCTTCAGGACCGGCACTGAAAGGAAGCCAATGCAACATAGCCAAGTTGGGCAAAAACATGGTGGGTATCGTATTGGGCAGATGCGGTCCCTTCACCAATGATAAGTTCAGCGTCACTTACAGACTGCAGGTAGTCTATTAATACCGCAATAAGCTCTACCGGCGTGGTAATCGGGGGAGGGAGCACGTCGACCAGGTTGGGCTTGATCAGTATCCGCTTTGTACCTTGAATTCGCTTGGCCAGTTCACAGGTATCAAGAAGTTGTTTCAGGTTGCGCTCAAGCGGTGAGCTGCCGATGGTGTAGATCGTGCCGCTGTTCATTGCTCGTCTTTGACTTCATTCTCCAGGGTGGCCTGCAGCCCTGTGAGGAGAACGAATCTGCCCAGTGGAATGATTTCACAGGGGAAGCTGGCCAGGAATAACGGATTGTCACAGAGGCCGCCGGAGAGGTACAGCCGTTTGGGTGATCCGGCAAACCGGTAGGCATTACGGGCGATACCACGGACGAATTTGGCCACGGCTTCTGCCTCCGAAGTCCCTGAAATTACGGCATCAAAAATATGGCTCATGCCGAGGACGCCACAGGTAATGGAAAAACCTGTTGCAGGTACGGCCAGTTGTGCATAGTCCAGCCCATAGTAGGTGGCCAGCATTTCAATGGTGAATCCCATGGAGGCTCCGCACTCTGCGTTCCAGCCCATATCAACGACCTGACCCTGATCGTAGCGAACAAATTTGATGTCCCGGCTGCCGCAGTCCAGGAGAACAAAATCATCTTCCTCAACCAGGACCCTTCCACCCCGGGCAAGGGCCGTCAGTTCATTGATACTTTTCTTGCTCCGCCGGGCCGCGTTGTGTCCGGTGGCCAGATCAGCCATAAAGGAAGACGCAATCTCCCGTGTGGAAAGGATGGTTGGCTCTTTTTCCCCATCTGTTTCCAGAAGCTTACAGTAAGATGTGCCAAAATCGGCCAGCAACATCAACTTTGCCCCCGGGGCAGCGGAGAATCGACAAGTTCGAAAAATGCTTCTATTTTTGCCCGAGCACTACTACCCGCACTTACATCACAATCCACATAGAGCCCTTGGGGGTGACGATCGGCCAGATGGCGGGCAAGAGCGGTTTTAGCACAGAAAGACTGGGCAAAGAAAACCGTCGGCACCTTGGGATTAATCTCTGATTCAAGGGTGAGGTCAGCCGGCGTTTTGTTTTCCATACACCTGGTCCAACCATAGATATGGGTGGTGTCCGGGAAAAGGGTCAGCAGGCTGAAGTCTCTGGGCGGAACACCCCAAAAGCCTGCAGTAGGGATGCAGGGGGGGAGCTCTTGTGTCGGCTTAAGCTGACGAACGGAGCGGGTAATGGCAAGCATCTTATCCTGCAGATCCATTCTGGTGCGGCAGAGGGAAAAACCCACCCCTTCCATGTCCTGGTTCCGGGTGCGAATGATCGGGATGGAGAGCATATCCTGGAGAATAGTGGCGACATGGAGGGCGCAATCGCATTTACCGGGTCCTACATCGATGTAGATCCGGTCCAGTTCAAGGCGCATGGCATTGAGGATGACGGTGCGCAGAATGGCACAGTAGACTCTCGGCAGATAGGCTGCCGTCAACTCCAGCGAGGCCCGAACCTGCGGTTCGTCCAGATCGATTATCTCAACATTGTTACGATGCAGTTCGACCATCACTGCCTGTGGCGGTACGCCGACGATTCCTACTCTTTCTGCCATATATTGTTCCGTATGTGAAGAGGCCGTCGCTTAACTGTCTTCCCTGAGCAGAAGGATTGTCCCCAGCAGGCCGACCAGGATGTGGATGGAACTTGCGGCAAGCAATGGGTTGATATAACTGGCTTTTGCTAAGGACTGCAGGGTGCCCCATGCCCCCCAGCAGGCAAAGGCCATGCCGCAACTGACCGGGATGGCAAGGGACAAATCCCGGCCCCAGGAGCGGTAGACAAAAAGCAGTAGCGGCAGGCCAAGCAACAGCAGGGGCAGGCCGAGCATGGTGTAGGATATACGACCGTAAAATTCTGCCCAGGCTCTGTTTTTTTCCGCAGGTGATTGTTTGCGCAGGGCTTCTCGATACAGACCGGTGAGCGAGAGCTCCATGGAGTAGTATTCGGGCACAAAAAAATCGGCCGGTTTCTCAGGAAAAGAAAAAATCCGCTGGTTGAATGTCTGGGTAATGAATTTTTGTGCGTCCATACTGGTTTGCACCTGTCCCTCATGTAGCGTCCAAGTCCCTTCCTGCCATATGGCTCTATCAGCAGCAATCAGGGAGTTGAGCTGATGCTTTGGGTCCCAGGAGGAGTAGGAGAAAAAGAAGAATTCATCACGTTTCAGGTCCGGTCTGGCAAAAGAATAAAATCCGTCTTGTCCATGGTAATAGAAACGTCCGTTTCGATATATACCCAGAGCCACCTTACCTTTGACCTCTTTGTTCCATATCCGATTTGTCACGGATATGGTTTTAGGTAGAATAAACTGCGACATGGCCAGGAAAAACAGGGTGAAAGCAAGTCCGGCTGCGATGATGGGGGCTGTGATTTTCTTTAATGGTATACCACAGGCCTTAAGGGCAACCAGTTCATTGGAATGGTTAAGAATACCAAGGGTTATGACTCCGGCAAGCAGGATGCAGACCGGTCCCATCTGTTCCAGGATAAAAGGAACGTTCAGGATAAAAAATTTAGTGATCAGGCCAAAGGACTTCCCCTTTTCCATGAAGTTATCAATTTTTTCAAAAAAATCGATCAAGACATAGATGGTGATGAAACAGGCCATCAACATGAAAATATTTTTTATAAACTGTGTTAGAATGTAGCGGTAAAGAAGTTTCACTGCCCTGAGGTTTGGAGTTTGTTAGGTGATATTTTTATAACAATTTAGATGGTTGCAAGAGTCTGTTGCCAACATTGCAGTGCAGCAGCTCTACAGTGCCCCATAGGTATATGCTTATGTTCGAGAGCCCTCACGCTATGGTGTGATTTGAATAACCTGATCACATTCAGGAGTGGGAGCAAATCGTATCGAGGTTTTTATTGTCCAGATAGAGCGCATGTAGTACCCTCTGCGCGAATTTCAGTCAAGTATTACGCGTCTATTTTATGCTGGAGAGCTTGATAAAGTGAACCCTGTCCAGCAAAGGGGAAGAATCGCAGTGCAATATGATAAGACAACTCTTCCTTTGGTTGTAACAATTCCGATTGCAGCCGAACCGCCAAGCCTGCATGATAACACTGCTGATCTTGACCGCCTACGAACTGCTGTGACCAAATCGCTGCCGCAGGCCTTGGCAGGTCGTCGTCTGTTTATTCCTTTTCAGGCAATGGCGGTTGTTGCACACGGTTTTCGTCTAGCAGGTTTTACCGGTCATGCCCTGCTTAATGTGTTTCCGGACCATCTCGATTTGATCGATTATTTTGGGCAGGAACCGGAACATATAGCCGCAGTTGCCCTGGACCTGGGAACTACCCATCTTGAGGCAACCCTGGTAGACGTATCCTGTGGCGATATCCTTGCCCATGCCCATTGCCCAAACAGGCAGATGGAGTACGGAGCGGATATCCTGAGTCGTATTCATTTTGCCACTGACAAAGCACAGGGCCCGGATGGTTTGGGCCGGATGCAGAGAGCAGCTGTTGACAGTATCAATACCCTGGTGCTTGCATTGGCTGGTGAAGCCGGTATTGAGCCTGAATCCATTCGAGCCATGAGTATTTCCGGCAATACCACCATGGCGCATCTGCTCCTCGGTTTAAGTCCGTATCACATTTGCAGAGAGCCCTACACTCCCTTAATTAACGCACCTGACCCCTTTGCCGGCAGTGAAATCGACCTGAATATCCATCGATTGGCACCTGTCTGGGTATTGCCGAGCATTGGCAGTTATTTTGGTGGCGATCTTATCTCCGGTATTTTGGCCAGCGGCCTGGATAGATTGGAGGAGACCTGCATGTTGATTGATGTGGGAACCAATGCCGAAGTCGTGTTGGGCAACAGGGATTGGCTGATCGCCTGTGCCGGAGCTGCCGGACCCGCCCTTGAGGGCGGGGTGGCAAAAATGGGAATGCGTGCCGGCCCTGGGGCAATTGAGCATGTCCACCTGGATCGAGAGAACTGGCAGCTTCAAGTGCAGACCATCGATGATCTGCCGGCGGTTGGTATCTGTGGTTCGGGTTTGATTGATCTGGTCGCGGAACTCTACCTGGCAAAAATAGTTGATCTGCGGGGGAAATTCCGTCGAGATACCACATCCGGCCCCCGTCAGCGCCGGGATTTTGTAAGCAAATATGTCCTCAAAACAGAGGAGGGGCTTGCTTTTATCGTAACCCCGTCTGAAATTTCCGGCCATGGCAAACCGGTTATTCTGACCCAGGTAGACCTTGACGCGATGATGCGTTCAAAGGCTGCTATGTATGCAATCCTTACAACCCTGGTCAACCAGGTCGGTGTTGATTTCTCTGAACTTGAACGGATCTTTGTGGCAGGCGCCTTTGGCAAACATATAGATCCGGCCCAAGCTATTACCCTTGGGATGCTCCCTGATTTACCCCTGTCCGTTTACCGTTCGGTGGGGAACAGCTCACTGCAAGGTGCCGAGCTGATACTGTTATCTGAAGAAGCCCGGTTACGGAGCCGGGACATCGGACGGAAAATTACCTATATTGAGTTAAACGTGAACCAGGAATTTATGATTCGTTTTTCCGGATCACGTTTTATTCCCCATACAGATCCGCATCTTTTTCCGTCAGTACCGGTATTTAGAGACGAGATGCCGGAAGGACAGGCCTGACTTGCAATTTTTCCAACCTCTATGCTATAGTCTCAAATCTATCGCTTGGTTGGCATACTCTCTCGAATTTTGCCATGTCGGTAGAACAGTTGCCATGAACGAATCTAGAAGAATATACCGGTTGCCCGCACTCGCCGGCTATCTGTTCGGAGAAGAGTTTCTGCTGGCGACAGCTGTTTACCACTGTTAGCATAAATATACCACTGTGGTGCCATGGAAATGGTTGCAGTGGTTTTTTTTTGTCGGTGGCGCAAAAAGCCTCGCCACCGACGGCGGAAAGATTAGAACTCATTGTATTTCCGTATAGTGCAAACGGAATTTTGGACTTTTTAGGAGTCCATCTTTTTTGAGATGATTAAAATGCAAAAACGACTGGAAAAAATAGCCGATTCCGTTACCCGGAGCGCGAGAAAGAATTCAGCCCAGGCCCGTCTGTATGGGTTTTATGAGGTGTTTGATCGGGACGATGAGGTGTTGATAGTTATCAGTGCCGACCCTGATGCCCTGGCCAGCGCCATGGCGGTCAAGCGGTTGCTCGCCTATCGGGTGGGAAGTGTTACCATCGGCTATCCTAATGAAATCAGAAGACTAAATAACATGACCATGGTGGATCGTTTGAAGATTCCTATTGAACGGCTGCATACGTTGCCGGTCAAGGACTATTCCAAACGGGTCCTGTTGGACTCGCAACCTCTCCATCACAGCTGTTTCGAAAAACTCGATTTTGATGTGGTCATTGATCATCATCCGGTGACAGAGGGCTGGGATGCCACCTTTATTGATATTCGGCCTGAATACGGTGCGGTTTCTTCCATGATGGTCGAGTATCTTCGTGCAGCTGGGATTACGCCTTCCGTGGCGCTGGCAACAGCTCTCTTTTATGGCATAAAAGTGGATTCTCAAAATTTTGAGAAGAAGAACATGCAGTTGGCGGATAGCATATCCTTTCGTTATCTTTTTGATATTGCCAACCGGAACCTTGTCCGTAAATTCGAGCTGACCGAGTTGCGACGCTCGGAGTTAAAATATTTCAAGATTGCCCTTAATGAGGTCAAGGCCAGCAAGGGCAGGGCCTATGTTCATCTCGGGCGGGTTGGGACCCCGGATGTTCTTGTTATTATAGCTGATTTCCTTAATCATGTTGACAAGTTCGATTGGGTCCTCGTTTCCGGTATATATGGAGAAAAGCTTATCGTCATCTTCCGTTGTGACGGGTATCGGAAAAATGCCGGTAAGCTGGCGACAAAGACCTTTGGTGAGTTTGGATCTGCCGGGGGGCATAAAGAGGCCGCCAGGGCGGAAGTTCCCTTGAAAAATCTGCCCCTGCGTGAAAATCATGAGTTTACTACCAGTACCTTGATGCGGCTTGCCACACGTCATATGAAGTAACCATGGTTTGTTCCCTTTCCCGATAAAAATAACTTGCGCTATCAGTTGGTTATACAATACTATACTGTATGTTCTGAATCGAGTGCCGCAAGAGTGTGAAGGGCATGCACTGGGCGTTCGTCCGCTGTTCGGGGCAAAGGCCGACACGCTAATCCGTGAACGGGTCAACACACAACCACATCTAAAAGGTATCTTATGCTCAAGCCTTCAACGCTGGCAATGATCCTGGCTGGTGGCCGGGTGGATGAACTGGGTGTCCTCACACATTATCGTCCCAAGTCAGCGGTTCCTTTCGGTGGCTTTGGGCGCGTAATCGATTTTCCCCTTTCCAATTTAATGCATTCCCGAATCGAACGGATAGCTATTCTGAGTCAGTACCGTTCGTATTCTTTGATCAATCATATCGGCACCGGCAGCGCCTGGGATATGATCGGTCGTCACCGGGGAATTTCCATCCTCCCTCCCTTCAAGGACTATGATAGTCCTGATTGGTACAGGGGTTCAGCCGATGCGGTCTGTCAGAATATGGATTTTGTCCGTTATCACAACCCCGGTGAAATACTCATTCTTTCAGGTGATCATATTTATCAGATGGATTACCGGCAGATGATTCGTTACCATAATGATCAGGATGCCGACCTGACGGCTGCATTTATTGAGGTTCCCCTTGCAGCAGCCTCTCGTTTCGGTGTAGCTGAGATTGAAGAAGGTGGCGAAGAAGGCGGTCGCTTGCTTTCCTATGAAGAAAAGCCGACGTCACCTAAGGGGAGGTGGGCTTCGTTAACCGTGCTTTGTTTCAAACCTGGAGTTCTCTATGATATGCTGCGAGCGAACCAGGAGCAGTCTGAAGGTTCGTATGAGTTTGGCCGGGATATTATTCCGATGATGATGCGGGAGAAATTTAAGGTACATGGCTATAAGTTCAAAGGCTATTGGGGCTATACTCGTACCGTGGACGAGTATTGGCGAACCTCGATGGATCTGCTTGGACCCACTCCGAAAATTGATATGGAGCAGTGGGGCCTGCGCACAAATTTGGAGCACCGCGATATTCGTGACTGTCAGCCACTCAAGGTCGGGGGACAGGGTCTTCTTGATAACAGTATGGCCTATAATGGTTGCTCGGTTGAAGGGCGAGTGAAAAATTCCATACTTTTTCCCGGAGTCAGAGAGGAGGCCGGAGCAGAAGTGCAGGACAGTGTTTTGTTTTTTAATACCGTTGTCAAGACAGGAGCGAAACTTTCCAAGGTCGTCAGCGACGTCAATACAACGTTTGGAACCGGCTCCAGGGTAGGCGTTCCAGGGGTGGATGCTGCCGGTAATATTTCGGTGGTCGGTTGGAATAATATGGTCCCCGACGGGATGGTGATCGGCAGTGGCTGTACGATCTATCCAAGAATATCATCTGGTTCGTGGCCTGTAGGCGAGCTTGCCGATGGAGAGGTCCTGCGATGAGAGATGCAAAGGATGCGTTAGTTTTATTGCTTGCCGGG
The DNA here is from genome assembly GCA_945787305.1 of uncultured Desulfobulbaceae bacterium. GTDB lineage: Bacteria > Desulfobacterota > Desulfobulbia > Desulfobulbales > Desulfobulbaceae > DRLX01. The sequence continues at coordinate 8,246 of CALZIH010000091.1, forward strand.
GGCATAGGAAGCCGTCTAAATCTCCTGGTCGGTCATAGGGCCAAGCCGGCGGTACCCTTTGGCGGCTTATACCGGATTATAGACTTTTCCCTGTCCAATGTCATGAATTCCGGAATGACTAGGGTAGGTGTTCTGACCCAGTATAAACCGTTGTCACTCATGCGGCATATCGGGACAGGAGAGGCTTGGGACTTCACCGGTCGAACCCGTGGGGTGAAAATTCTTCCCCCCAGAACCGGAGAGAAGGATTCCGATTGGTACCGGGGGACAGCCGATGCCATCCGCCAGAATGTAGATTTTATCAAGGCCAATCCATCGCAGCAGGTGATTCTGCTTTCCGGCGATCATATCTATAACATGGATTTCGATGCCATGCTGGAGTATCACCTCCATAAAAAGGCAGATGTTACAATCGGTATGATGGTCGTGCCGAAAAGTGAGATTCACCAGTTTGGCGCAGGTATCGTTGATGCGGAAAATCGTATTATTGAATGGGAGGAAAAACCGGAAGTCCCGCGGACAAATCTGGCCTCCATGGGCATCTATGTTTTTGATACCGAATACCTGCTCAGAGTGCTAGCCCGTGATAAACAGGAGGTCGATTTCGGTATGCATATCATCCCCCGCGGGATTGAAGAAGACCGGGTGTTTGCCTATCCATTTTACGGCTACTGGCGTGATGTCGGGACCATTCAGTCATATTGGCAGACCAATATGGATATCATGCGTCCGGATTCGGGGATCACGCCGGAAGAATGGGGAATACGACCCAACACCGAGACTGATGGAAGAGCCATGGATCGAGGGCCTGCCCGATTTATCTCCGGTTGTACGGTACAGTCGTCGATGATTTCAGCGGGATCACTTGTGGAGGGAACCGTAATCAATTCTGTGTTGTCACCGGGCGTTCAGGTGAAAAAAGGGGCTATTGTACGTGATTCGGTACTCTTTGAAGACTGTGTCGTCGAAGAGGGCGCAGTGGTCGACCTTTGTATCTGTGACAAAAGGGTCAGGGTCGGAGCGGGAACGATTGTTGGTCAAGGTGATAACATGCAACAGGTTAATCATGCCTTTCCCAAGCATCTCTATACCGGTATCACTCTGGTCGGCAAGGAAGCGCAACTTGCTCCAGGAATGACCATTGGTCGAAACTGTATTGTATGTTCCGGATATAGCCAATCAGATGTGTTGATTTTAAATGATGGTGAAAGTCTGTAAGGCTCTCGGGGCCGGACAGGAAAGTTAAGCACGCTTCGCTGTAGCTGAAATGAATCTGTATAGGATTGTTACGGATTTTTACAAATATGGTAAAAACGACCGTTGCAAATTAAAATATGATATGCTACAAAACCCGCATCATTCCAAAGGTCCAGCCACTTGCTCCCGTAGCTCAGTAGGATAGAGCACAGGATTCCTAATCCTGGTGCCGCAGGTTCGAATCCTGCCGGGAGCACCAAGTGAGTACAGGCCGAAAGCCCATGAATAAGGGGATTTCGGCCTTTTTGTTTCTCCTTGATTTTTATCCCTGCTTAGCGTAAGTTGACTCAAAATAGCATTGTTTTGCGTCTCATTCCGTCCAAAATTCCGTCCAAAAAAATCATGGCGTCGATCAAGAAAATAAAACGGAAAAAAGGAA
>CALZIH010000092.1 GCA_945787305.1 uncultured Desulfobulbaceae bacterium
TTTTTTCATAAAATACGCAAAGTTTATATATTTTTTACCCTATATATATTAAATACGTTATATCCGTGGACCAAGCCATGGCGGAGACAAAAAAGTTTAATGTCACTGTCAACTCTTGTAATACTGCCAGGCCGCATAATTTCCTTATTGTGGCCAGCCTACTTTGAGTCTGCACATCACTCCGCTTAGTTGGTTCAGTTGTATCTAGTCAAATTCTGTTACACTCGCATCCGCTTACACTATATGGAGATCTTATGAAAGCCAAAGAACGCATGGCAATACCACGCCAATATCCAGAGGAGCTGACCCCTGAAGAACGGGTGAAGAATTTTAAAGAGGTCACCTTTGGTTTCGATGAAGAAACAGCAATCCGTGAAGCCAACCGTTGTTTACAATGTAAAAAACCAAAATGCATACAGGGCTGTCCTGTTCGAAACGATATCCCTGAATTTATCGCCTTGCTCAGGGATAAAAAGTTTGAAGAGGCCTATTGGAAGGTTCGAGAAACAAGTACCATGCCTTCTGTCTGTTCACGGGTTTGTCCGCATGAGTTTCAATGCGAAGGTGCCTGTGTTCGTGGAAAAAAAGGGGACCCTGTGTCGATCGGTATGCTGGAAAGATATCTTACCGATTGGATGGTTGCGCATGGGAAGAATTTAGCTAAAGAATGTGCCCTGCCCAATGGAAAAAAAGTAGCCATTGTCGGCTCAGGACCAGCAGGAATGACTGCGGCGTATATCCTTGCCCACCTTGGCTATGCATGCACTATTTTTGAGGCGCTGCCAATTTTTGGCGGTATGCTCTCCGTTGGCATCCCGCATTATCGTCTTCCCCGTGATATCATCGGGGCGGAACTGTATTCCCTGAAGAACTGTGGTGTCGAGATTGTCTACGGTACAACTATTGGACTAGATAAATCGTTAACCGACTTGAAAAACGAAGGCTTTGACAGCGTATTTCTCGGGGTAGGGGCCCATGACAGCCGCAAACTCGGCATCGAAGGAGAAGAAGGGACAGAAGGGGTTTTGCATGGTGTAGATTACCTTCGCCGGGTTTTGAGTGGTGAAGATGTTGACGTTGGCGAGAAGGTTGTTGTTGTCGGTGGTGGTAACGTGGCTATTGACGTTGCCCGGGTTGCGTTACGGAAAGGATCCAAAGATGTCTTTGTCCTCTATAGAAGGACTAAAGAGGAGATGCCTGCTTCCGGTATTGAAATTCATCACCTGGAAGAGGAAGGGGTTCACATTGAAATGCTTGCAGCACCAATAAAGATCCTGCAGGAGCAGGGTAAAATGACCGGTGTGGAGTGCATTCGTATGGAACTTGGAGAACCCGATGATTCCGGTCGGCGTCGCCCTGTAGTGAAAGATGGGTCTAACTTTATCATTGAAGCCGATTCTATCATTCCGGCAATCAGTCAAAATGTGAATCACACCGCAAATAAAGGCCTGGACATGAAACTGGAGTCATGGGGAACCTACACCGTTGACTCAAAAACTCTGCAGACCAGCGAGGAATGGATCTTTGCCGGTGGCGACGATGTGCTGGGGCCGCAAACAGTTGCTAAAGCAGTCTATCAGGGCAAGGTTGCCGCAGAATCCATGCACCGGTATATGCAGGGGATGGATCTGTGCGAAGGGCGGGATCTCAATTGTTATATGGTCGACTGGTAGAAACCGTACTGGTTTTGTTATCCTGTTCATACGCCCTGACTCTTAGGGGCGATGAAGATTTATAATTGTAACGCTGCGGTGGTGTGGTGATCTACATAGGCCGCTACACCCGCAGCAAGCTGACTGGCAATGTCGTCTAGATAATCGTCCTTTTTGAGCAGCTGAGCTTCTTCAGGATTGGTTATGAACGAAATCTCTGCCAGTATCGCCGGCATTTCTGCTCCAATAAGTACGTAAAACGGGGCTTGCTTTACTCCAAGGTCCTTGACGGAATAGTTTTCTTGCTCCAAACCAGATACCAGGTATTTCTGGACAAATTCAGCCAACCTGGATGATTCTAAAATCTTCGAATTTTGCATCAAATCAGATAAAATATTCTGCATGTCGCTGATGTTATGTGTGGAGGTCGCATTCTCCAGGGCAGCAACCCGCATTGCTTCGGCATTCGTTGCCAGATTGAGGTAAAAGGTTTCCACTCCCCTGGCGGATTTATCCGGGTGGGCATTGACATGAATTGAGACAAAAAGGTCTGCCCCCGCTGTATTTGCCAGGGCGGTCCGCTCCTCCAGCTCTAGAAAGGTATCTGCTTCTCTAGTCAGTTGCACCTCGTAATTATATTTTTTTTCAAGGATTGCCTCCAGCCGCTTTCCTATATTCAAGACGATGTTTTTCTCTTTCATCCCAAAAGCCATGGCTCCGGGGTCTCTTCCACCATGACCTGGATCTATTACAATTTTTTTGATGCCGAGACCAAGCTGTTGAGCCAGGGATAGATCGGACTTTGAAGATTTCTTTTTTGTTGTTACCGATTGATCGGGCTTTTTCTTTTTGAAATCTTTGAGTGTGATAAAGGGATGGGTAGCTTCCGGCTCCCGGAATACCGGAGTTGTTTTCGTTTTTTCAGTAGTTTGTGACGATGCGGTGGTTTCTTTTTGTTTATCTTTACCTATGCCATGCACATCAATAACAACCCTGAACGGATCATTAAGGCTGAAAATTTTATAATCCGAAATAGATTCTATATCCAGAACGACTCGAACTGTGCTGTCGTTGAATTGGCCGGTTCGCACCTGTTTGAGTAAACCATCTTCTATGGGAACAGGGGCACGGAATTTTGGAGGAATATAGCTTTGCGCAAAATCGATATAGAGACGACGTGGTTGATCTCCATCTTTTTCCAGTAGACTTGCTGAATAATTCACAGTATCGGAAGCCCTGATCACGACCCTTGTATAATCAGCGGATGACCAGTGCTTGACGGGAAGTACATTGACAAGGTGGTTAAGGGTGTCAGAACGTATTAACTGGTCCGGCAGAGGGATGTTTTTTGTTTTGGCAAGCTCACGGAGTCTGTTGATTGCCTGAGCATATTTATCACCACCCGGGAATCGTTCAGTAAGGGTAAAATATATTTTTGCAGCCTGAACTGGATCGTTCTTTTCATTCTGGTAGATGTCTGCCATGGAAAACAGAGCATCATCGGCCAGGTTGTTTTGTGGAAAAAGAGTTGCCGTTTCTTGAAAATAGTTGATCGCCTCATCAAGATCAATGGGAAGCTGAAATCGCTGGTATGAACGCCGGTATAACCTGGCGATCATATAGAAACATGAAGGCGCCAGGATCCCTTTGTTCTCACTCAGGTATATCCGTCGAAAATTCCGTATTCCGCTGAGCCAGTTTTGGCGTTCATCCCCCAGCTTTGGATCACGCTCCAGGCGGTAGTAATAGTCTTTTGCCTGTTTATACCGTTCCTCCGGACTTTTCACCTGTGGGATGGCTGTCTGTGGCAGCTCTTCTGCCCACACGTTACAGGTGGTTGCAGATATAACGAGGCCAATTCCAAGTAGCAGTCTTACGTATGTCCGCTTAAAAAAAGTGGTGGTACAGTGCAAAGCGTTAAAGGATAGCTGTATGATATTGAGAAAAGGCAATTGAATGGGCCAGGTTAGTTCAAGGATATAATAGGGTTCGGAATGTGGATTCAGGTAAAAACAAAAACACTGTTACAATAAAGTATACTGTATTGGCTGGAAAACGTAAAATAAATTGTCCTGTCTTGCCTCTGTAAAATTAATGCCAGGCTGGATGCCTATTTATTCAGCAAATTAATGGGTTACTCTCTTGTTTGTCACTGGGGAGAGGTCAACGATAGAGGGTCTTGTATTGGAAGATGAAAGAACTGTCATCAAGGATGAAAAAAGGTGTAAATATTTTTAAAAAGACATGAACCCCGACATCACGGCACCCTATGTACCAGCCTGTGGTTATTTTGATTCTGCCAGCAGCTTTTTTGCCTCATAGAGAATGTGCAGAGCTTCCAGAGGCGTTGTGTTGGCAGGGTCAACCGTTGCCAGCAGTTTGTTGAGAGGTTGATGGGTAACTTGAAACAGCGGCAGTTGACAGGGGTGTTGTTTCTGTTGACCTGCTGCCGCAACCGGTTGCCCCTGGCGATTAAACTCTCCTCCTTCAATATTTTTCAGGATCTGGTGAGCCCGTTTGACCACATGTATTGGAACTCCGGCAAGCCCTGCCACCTGAATTCCATAGCTTCGGTTTGTAGCCCCCTCAACCAGTTTATGGAGGAAAATTATGGACTCCTGCCATTCCCTGACCGCAATAGAATAATTTTGAATTCGTTTATGGGTGGCTGCCAGGTCGGTTAATTCGTGATAATGGGTGGCAAAGAGTGTCTTGATACCGAGATTGTTTTTATTGGCGAGTTCTTCGGCTACGGCCCATGCTATAGACAGGCCGTCGTAGGTGGATGTTCCTCGTCCTATTTCATCAAGAATGACCAGGCTGTTTTCGGTTGCATTATTGAGAATGTTGGCCGTTTCATTCATTTCTACCATGAAGGTCGATTGGCCACGACGAAGATCGTCCATGGCTCCGACCCGGGTGAAAATTCGATCGACAAGACAGATGTCCGCCTTGTCGGCAGGGACAAAACTGCCTATATGTGCCATGAGGACAATGAGGGCGGTCTGGCGTAAGACGGTTGATTTCCCGGCCATGTTCGGACCGGTGATGATCAGTAGCTCATGTTTTTCCTGGTCAAGATGAACATCGTTAGGAACAAAACGTCCAGGCTCAAGCGAACGTTCAATAACCGGATGTCGACCTTCCTCAATGATTATGTATTGGTCGGTATTAATTGTTGGCCTGGAGTATTGAAATTTCAACGCTGCCTCGGCAAGGGAAACGAGGAAGTCGATACGGGCAATCCCAGCTGCAGTTTGCAGGAGCCGTTCAGCCTGGGAGCTGATCTGTCGACGTATTTCCAGGAACAGTGTATATTCGAGCTCAAGTCGTTTTTCCTGGGCGGAGCCGATTTTGTTTTCAAGTTCTTTGAGCTCAGGAGTTATAAACCGTTCGGCATTGACCAGGGTTTGTTTACGGATAAAGTCATCGGGAATGGTGGCGGCCTGTGCCTTGCTGACCTCAAAAAAGTAACCGAACACCTTGTTGTAGCCGACTTTAAGCTTGGCATTACCGCTTCGTTCCCGCTCTTTGCCCTCAAGGTTAAGGATCAGTTGTTTGCCGTCGCGCAGCAGGAGAATCAGCTCGTCAAGTTCTTCGTGAAACCCCTCCCGAATCAGGTTGCCCTCGCGTAGCGAAAACGGAGCATCATCACGGATGGCTTGGGAAATTAACTGGTACAGGTCTGTAAGGGGGTCAAGAGATCTCCCCTTCTCCTGTAAGAGACCAGGGGGGGCCTGTTCCAAATATGATTTCAGCTCGGGAAGTCGAGACAGGGAGAGACCGAGACTGTTCATGTCACGGGCATTACCTTGACCAAGAACCAGACGGCTGCAGAGTCGTTCAATATCGTAAATTTCCAATAGAATATGGCGAATGTCTTCCCGTAGATCCGAATCGGCAAGCAGGGCTTCGACAGCGGCGAGGCGAGCTAATATTTTCTCTTTATCTTGAAGCGGAAAGAGCAGCTGCTGTTTGAGAAAACGTGCGCCCATGGGCGTATTGGTCTGATCGAGAACGGATAAGAGTGAGCCGTCTCTTTTGCCACCGATAATGGTTTCCGTCAGTTCAAGATTGCGGCGGGAGGATTCATCAATGATCAGGTAGCCACTTTTGTTGAGAGGGCTGATTTTTTTAATATAGGAAAGTTCTGTTTTTTGTGTCTCCTGGATATAGCCAAGGAGGGCGCCGCCGGCTCGTATGCCGGCATGCATATGGTCGCAGCCATAGCCTGCCAGCCCGGTGGTTTTGAAATGTTCAGTCAGAGTGGTGGAGGCTGTATCCCGATCAAAATGTAAATCACTGCGGATGGTGAGACAAATGTCACCCAGTAGCGTGGTTGCAATGTCGATCAGCGGCTGCAGGAGTTCCTGGTCACGTTCAGCCACCAGCAGCTCGGCTGGCTGCATGCGGGTAAGATCGTCAAGGATTGCATCAACGTTCTCTCTTGAACTTTGGCATTCACTGATTTGAAAGTTGCCGGTCGAGACGTCAAGAAAGGCAAGGCCTGCGGTCATCTTTTTTTTGTTGCGGTCATCAAGGCAGATTGCACAGACATAGGTGTTGCTTTTTTCATCCAATATTTGATCATCGGTGGTTACTCCGGGGGTCACCACACGGACAACCTCACGGCGGACTATTCCCTTGGCCTCTTTAGGGTCCTCCACCTGTTCGCAGAGGGCCACTCTGTATCCGGCCTTGATCATCTTGCCGAGATAACCAGATACTGCATGGAAAGGAACACCGCACATGGGAACCTTGTTGGCGTCATCCTTGGCGGAGCGAGAGGTGAGAGTGATGCCGAGTATTTTGGAGGCGGTGATCGCATCGTCAAAGAACATTTCGTAGAAATCACCCATGCGGTAAAAGAGGATTGCGTCTCGGTGTTGCTCCTTTATTTCCATATATTGGCGGAGCATGGGGGTCATTTTTAGTGGTTTACTCATGGGGTCTGCTCCTTAGTGTAGCAGTTGTTGAAAATCAGGGAGCAGCAGGTCAAAGGTTGCTTCGATATGCTGAGGAATGGCCCGGACATCAGCCAGAACCGTCATAAAGTTGTGGTCATCCTGCCAGCGGGGAACAACGTGGAAATGCAGGTGGTCGGCAATGCCCGCACCCGCAACTTGACCAAGATTCAAGCCGATATTGAGTCCATCAGGGTGCAATCGGTTACGGAGAATGGTTGAACTGTTGGCAAGCATGGCCATCAGGGCCTGGTGTTCCTCTATGCTTAACTCTGTAATGTCGGCCAGGTGACGGCAAGGCGCGACCAGTAAATGACCGTTGGCATAGGGGAACCGGTTGAGCAGAATTACAATGAGGGGGTCCCGATATAGGAGAAGATACTCTTTGTTCTCGGTCTGATTTCCGGGAGGCTCAAACAGGCAGCCCTCGGGTTTTTGGGCAAGACCTTGTACGTGCTCCATGCGCCAGGGGGTCCACAGATTTTTCATGATCGTTGTGGAACCTGGTGGATTGCGGCCGAAAGCGTCTCTCCGATGTCCAGGATGGCGTAGGTGCCGGGTGCTCCCCAGCGACCAGTGGATTGGAAACTGCCGGGGTTAATGACCAGGATCCGGCCTTGCCGGTGGCAGACCGGGCGGTGTGTGTGGCCGTAAACCATGCAGTCGACTTCGGGGAAAAGGTCCCATAAACCGGTTTCAATGTCATGACCAAGTTCAGCGCCGTGGGTTAACCCGATGGTGAAGCTGCCAAGGGAGAAGGTCGTACTGCTATGCAGAGATTTCCGAACATCAGGCCGGCACATGTTGCCGTGAACGGCATGGACGGTTTTATCGGAAAACACCTCCAGTATGCTGAGGTCGGTCAAGTCGCCGGCATGGATTATAACGTCGCAGTCGCCAAAACAACGGTTAGCAAGATGCTTGAACCGATGATCGGGACAACTGATGTGAGTGTCGGAAAGAATGCCTGCTTTGAGTGTCATGGTTACTGAGAACGTTGAGTTGTTTAGCCGGTATTCTAAAAGAGTTGGCAAGGGAAAACAAGTAAAGAGCAGGGGAAGGGTAAAATTCCGCTAAGACAGAGGAAGCTGTTGCAATAAACAAACATATTGCGTTATATTTCAAAATTTAGGTGGAAAATAAGAGGAAAATATAGCGTTACCGGCTAAGCCGGAACAGGGTGAGTATATGTATTCAGCATCAGATCTTCGGAAAGGCCTTAAAGTTCAAATCGACGGCGAGCCGTACATTATTACCGAGTTTGAATTTTCCAAGCCCGGTAAGGGACAAGCCCTGTATCGTACTAAGATGCGTAATATGATAACAGGAAACCAATTCACCCAGACTTATCGATCAAATGATAAGTTTGAAAAAGCCGACCTTGAGGAACGAACCATGCAGTTTCTCTATTCCCAGGATGATGAGTTTCATTTTATGGATACTTCATCCTATGAACAGATTTTTATCCGCCGTGAGCAACTTGATGACAATATCAATTTTCTCGTCGATAACATGGAGGTACAAGTTTTGTTTTTTGGGGAGAAGGCCATTGATATCAGCCTGCCCATCTTTGTCAATCTTGAGGTAACCAAAGCCGATCCATGGGTGAAAGGCGACACCTCCGGTACGGACACCAAGCCGGTGACCGTTGAAACCGGCTACCAATTGCAGGTGCCGCCTTTTGTTGAACAAGGGGATAAAATTCAAATAGATACTCGAACCGGTGCCTACATGACCAGGGTAAAAGAGTAGGGGTCTATATCGTCTTTATAACTGCAGCCCATTGAGACGTTATGCTCTCGCCCTCGGAGCTTAAACGACGCAGTGACTTTTTCCAGGCTATCCGGTCGTTCTTCCTGAGCAATGATTATGTTGAGGTTGATACCCCCATTCGTCTGCCCGTTGTTTTACCCGAGGCGGAAATAATCCCTTTTACCAGTGACAGCTGGTGGCTGCAGACTTCCCCTGAACTGTGCATGAAACGTCTGCTGGCCCAAGGCGCACAGCAGCTTTTTCAGATTTGCCACTGTTTTCGACGACATGAAATCGGGCGCTTCCATGAGACCGAATTCACCCTTTTGGAATGGTATCATGTTGATTGGGATTATCGGCAGCTCATGGACGAGTGTGAACAGTTTCTGCAGAGGCTTGCTTCTGAATTCTCTTCCTTTCCCGGTATTTGTTCCAACTCGACTCTTCAGCGAAACAACCGTACTGTTTCCCTGGACTCACCCTGGCCACGCATGAGTGTGGATGAGGCCTTTAGGGAATACGCTGGCCTGGGTGCTATCGAGGCCCTCCAGTCCGGACAGTTTGAGGAGATATTGGTGACCAAGGTTGAGCCGAACCTAGGGTGGCAGGCCCCGGTGTTTCTCTATGATTATCCAGTGGAACTCGGTTCATTGGCAAGAAAGAAAAAGGGCTCTCCACACCTTGTCGAACGGTTTGAACTTTATCTTTGCGGGATTGAGCTGGCCAATGGTTTCTCCGAGTTGACTGACCCGGAAGAACAGCGCAAGCGATTTACCGTAGAGCTTGAAAAAATGCATCAGTATGGGCATGGCGGCGAACTTCCGGAGAAGTTTTTGCAAGATCTTGAAAGGGTGAGGGATACAGGAGGGATTGCGTTGGGCGTAGATCGCCTGTTGATGCTTTTTCTCAATGGTTGGTTTGAGGTCGAATTAACTGATTGGGTGGTGCTATTTTGCTCACATTCAACGCCCTTCGGGATCGGCAATTTTACCGAATCTGCTTCGTTACCGAAGTCTTGAAGTATTTTTAAACGTCTGCGTTTCCGGTGCCTCGCATCTCCGGCAAAATTGCCAATTGCAGGATTTAGGTATAAATCAGTATTTGTATTTTATTCTCGGATGTTATACCGTGTTTTTATACGGACCCAGGAAATGGATGTTTTTTTTCGCCGTCAACCTGTATAAATTCCATCTCCGGCAGGAGGAGGGCCGTGAGCTGACCACCATAGACTGCTCCGGTGTCTATACCGATTTTGTTGGGTTCAACCAGTGGAGTGCGAAAGACCGTATGGCCGAAAACAACCGGTTTGCCGAAATTGTAGGATGAGTGGATAAATTTATCCCGTACCCAGAGGCACCAGTCTGGGATTTGTTGGCTGAGGTGTTTTTTGGGTTGCAGGCCGGCATGGACATAAATGCCGTGCTGGTCTTGGTGGTGGAGCGCGAGATTTTCAAAAAAGGCAACATGGCTTGCAGGCAGCATGGCACGAATATTCTCGCGATCATTTGGCTGTATACCATAGCTGTTAAGGGTTTGCAGGCCGCCGATTTTGAGAAAGATAGAAGGCTCTGATCCGGTGAGGTAATTGTAGAACATCAACTCGTGGTTTCCCTTGAGGAAAATAAGTCGGGGATGGTCTTTTTGTAGCTGGATAAGGGCCTCCACTACCCGTTTTGAATCCGGACCCCGGTCAACATAGTCGCCGACAAAAATCAGGGTGTCAGCCCGATGGAAGATCTTGTCCAAAAGGGCCATGAGCGAGGTATAACAGCCGTGAATATCACCAATGATACAGGTTCTCAAGATTTCCCCGGAGATGTTTGTTTTCAGCCGCTATAGCGACAAAAAAATGAATTGTTTTCCTTATATATAAAGTAAATCATGGAAAATCAGCAGCGTCAACAGGTAAAGAAATATCTTGATCTTCTTTTGCAACGGTGGAAGCTGATTACAGCGTGTTTGCTGGTGGCTGTTACCATTGGTTTGGCAATGTATCTCAGGATTCCTAAGTTATATAGAAGTTCGGCTTTGCTCAGCTATGAACAACAAGAGATCAACCCAGGCCGAATGGCGCCGGAACGTGAAGGCCAACGCCTGCGCGATACTGTCAGTACCTTGAGCGAACTGGTCACGAGCAGAAATAATCTTGAAGGGGTCATTACCCAGTTTGATCTCTATGCAGAAGGTCGACGAAAGCTGCCCATCGAAGACGTTATCGAGTCGATGCGGAAGAATATACAAATTACACCATCTTCTCGAGGCGATACCTTTACCGTTGCCTTTCAGGGAGGCCAGCAGGACAAGGTGATGAAGGTGACCAATGCCTTGGCCTCCAAATTTATTGAGGAAAATTTAAAATACCGTGAGGAGCGGGCAACGGAAACTTCTGAATACACTCAGGATGAACTCAATCTGGCCAAGGTTGTTCTTGATAAAAAAGAACAGACCATGCGTGACTATAAACTCAAACATTATAACGAGATGCCTGAGCAGCGAGATAGTAACTTGACCCGGCTCAGTGCACTGCATGAGCAGTACCAAGGCATGCAGGATTCAATCCAGGACCTGGAGCGGACGAGGGTCATGGCCCAGGAACAAATTGCTCTGCGTAAACGATTGATGGATGCACTTACAAGCGGAAATCAGGACGGCCCGGTCCAGGAAACAGCTATTTCTCGTGATCCCGCTATGAATAACTATGAACGGTTGCAACAGCTCAAGCGCTATCTCGAGGG
>CALZIH010000093.1 GCA_945787305.1 uncultured Desulfobulbaceae bacterium
TGCCCACAGTGAAGTGCTTGTTGCAGATACCATCTGTGAAGGCGAGGTATTGGTAGAGGACGACATACTGGTTCCCGCTGGTGTAAATCTGACGGTCAAAAAAGGGACCCGTGTACTGATTAAGCCTGCCGAAAGTACCAAGACGGACCCCGAGTATATGTCTTCAATGGCTGAGATTACCGTTCGTGGTCGCCTGGTTGTTGAAGGAACATCGGAAAGCCCGGTGATGTTTCAGGTGGATGCTTCAGAAGCAAAGGACGGTTCCTGGGCCGGTATTATTATTGACGGCGGGGACACAGAGCTTGTTTCCACTGTAATTCAGGATGCAAATACCGGTGTATGGATTGTCGATGGTTCGGTTGTACTCCGTGACGCTACCCTTACTTCGAACCGGTATGGCCTGGTGGCGCAAAGAGAAAAGGCCCAGGTCAATATTACCCGCACCCGGATCACCGGTAATGACTACGGCTTGGTGAGCTTGAATGGTGCAGTGATCAAGCAGAAAGAGACCACGGTACAGGCTAATCTGAAAATGGATTTCCATTCCACGGTTGATACGCCTCCAGCATTCAGCTTGCAACGGTATAAAGAGGTGACGACTGACAGCAAACCGGTTGAACTGGTTGATAAAGTTCTCCTTGGGGATACCATTTGGCAGGGGCGCATTCAAATAACCGGACAAGTGAGGGTGCCGGTGAACAGTCGCCTGACCATCCTGCCGGGGACAATTATCGAGTTTACCAAAAAAGACACCAATGGTGATGGCATTGGTGAGAGCGGTCTGATGCTGCAGGGCGTTCTTCTTGCCAAGGGCACGGCAAAGAAACCTATTCTCTTCAGGTCAGCGGAGGCTGAAAGAAAGAGGGGGGATTGGGACGCGATTAATATTATCAGCAGCGATGGCGTTCGTAACATCATTGAGTACTGCCAGTTTGAAGACGCATATCGAGGGCTTCATTTTCACTTTTCCAACGTTATTCTCCAGCGTTCTGTTTTGTTTAACAACTACAGGGGGATGCAGTTTCAGGAGTCAACGGTAGAGCTTCGGGAAAATTCTTTTTATCACAATAACAGTGCTGTCCAGGCCAGAGATTCGGAAATTCTCCTTGCCGGCAATCAATTTGTGAACAACGTGTTTGGCGCCAATTTCTTACAGGCCCATCTGACCATTCAGGGTAACATTTTCGGCAACAATCTTGATTTCGGCCTGAAGATCAGGGAAGGCTTTCCGAGCCTTACCGGAAATAGCTTCCACCATAATCGGTTCGGCCTCATGTTCAGCGAGACGACCTACGGGAGTGTTGTCGGCAACCTCATGGCCGGAAATAGCGAAACCGGCTTGTCCATACGAGCCGGAGAAAACATGGAGATCAAGGGCAATTTTATCCAGGGCAATGGCCTGAGTGGAATATCTCTGCGTGATACGGCAGCAATTATCCAGGAAAATCATATCTCGGAAAATGGAGAACGCGGTATCGGAGTGGTTTCCTTTAAAGGTGAGATCACAGGGAACACCTTACTCGATAACGGGCAGTATGCTATCGCTGTGGAAGATGGCAGTGATGTCGCCGCCCCCTTGAACTGGTATGGCCGTACGGAAATCGAACCGATCATTTTTGATCGGGCAGACGATTCCAGCCGTGGTAAGGTTGACTATCTGCCGGTTCTGGAAGAACCCTCACCAATTACCTGGCCGTTGGCGAAGCTGCCGTTTGATGTCACCTGGTCTGGAAAAATCAGGGTGCCACAAACGGTATTCGTTCCGGTCGGCACGCGGCTGGATATACAGCCCGGGAGTAATATCCTTTTTGCCAAGGATGCAGGCATGTATATTCGGGGTGATCTGTCGGCGCAGGGCACAACGAATCAGCGGATACGATTTACTGCTCTTGATGGCATAGAGCCTAATTCCTGGGGAGAAATTCGTATAGAGCATTCAGCCGGGAGTGGTTTTGCAAACTGTGATTTTGAATATGCTTTCTGGGCACTCCACAGTCATTTTAACACGCTCTCCATAACCGGCTGTACATTCAAAAACAACTTCGGCGGCATGCGGTTCCGAAGTGGTCCGCATCTGGTCAAAAACTCGTTGTTCAGTGATAATACCATCGGTTTAAGGGCCTTTAGAGCAAATGCCGAGATCAGCAACAATAGTATCACCCGAAATGGTAAGGGGATCTTCGTTAGAGAAAAGGGCGGGGGAGTGACCATTCGCGGGAACAATATCTTTGAAAATGCTGATTGGAGTATCTGGGTCGGCGATTTCAACACCGATGATATAGAGGCGACCGGGAACTGGTGGGGCGTTGATGATCCAGCCGAAACCATTTATGATGCGCGGAGGGACCCGGGGATAGGGACAGTGCTCTTTGAGCCGGTGCTCAACGAACCTTTGGATATTTCTTTTAACGATCCGGAACAGTAAAAACAACAACCTCCTGTCTATCCAAAATGGCATCGAGAACAGGTTGAGTTCCATGTACACACTACCTTGCTCATATATGTTGAAATCAAAGAGAGAACAAATCAAGAAAACGTTTACGTTACTGTATTTAGCAGGTTTTTTTATGGCTATTGGTGTGGCCGGGGCTGCAGTTGCCCAGGAGCATGCTGTTTTTACCGGCCAGGTGAGAGATGTTTCTCAGAACCCGGTTGGCGGCGTAAAGATCTATGCCTACGACGATGAAAATATCAGGCGGCCTGCTGACTATATTTCTCCCCCCACCGACCCTGGCGGTGCATTTACAATCACTTTGCCTCCGGGGCCCTACTGGGTTGTGGCCAGGCTCAGGCAGAATGACGAGAAATACGGCCCCCTGCTTCCCGGTGACAAACATTCGGGTTCCCCGCTAAAAATCGACTTGATGCCCGGTGAACGGTTCGATGAAGATTTTGTCATCGCGGACCTCAAGGAAACGTCACAGTTAAACGTTAAATTTGATACCTCATTTATCAAGGTGGAAGGTGTACTCCAGTCAAAAGAAGGCGAGCCGATAGGAAATGCATACGCCTTTGCCAATCGTCAGGCCGCTGCTAAAAAAATCCCGGATTATGTCGGTGCATGGACCGGAGATGACGGGAAATTCACTCTTTTTCTACCAGTTGGAACCTACTATTTCGGCCTTGCCCGTGTATTTCCGCCTGGACTCAAAACCGTTCCAACGCAGAAGGTTTCAATTGACAGCGACACCAAGAAAACCTACTCTATTATAGAGTAAGGCATGTTACTACCCATGGGTACGAATGTTTCCCGGAGCGTATAATGAAGAAAACCATCCTGTTATTTTGTGCAATGTTCCTTGTGTTGGCCAATGTCAACGCCTTTGCCTGTGTTGGCAGAACCCTTGTCATCGGTTCGTTGAACACGCCCAATGACAAACTGCTGACCCAGTTAATGGCTGTAATCATTATTGAGCGAACGGGCACCTCGGTAGAAGTCGAGTACTTTGACAGTCAAGACGAACTGTATGAAGCGATAAAAAAGAAAGAAGTCAATGTGTTATCTGAAAATACCGGACGCGCCCTGCAGCTGCTGGGAATGGAGCCCGTCGGTGATGCCGACAGCATCTATTTGGCGGTGAAACAAGCGTATCGGGAACAGCTGGGGCTGGTCATGCTTGAGCCCTTTGGTTCGCCAACAGGTAGCGCCGGTGATACCCCCTTTATGGATGTTCCGATTGTTGGTGACGGTGTCCTGACGAATTTTCCTGTCCTGCCCAGGGTGCTCAACAAGCTCGCCGGAATAACCCAAAAGAAAAATTATACGAAATTGCTTGCCTCTGTAGAGTCGGGAAATAAAGCGAACCAAGTTGCCAAAGATTTTTTGAAGATGAAAAGGCTTATTTAATGCCTTACTCCCAAACCGTTGTCATAAGTAAGGTGCTATAGACTCCGAGAACTTACCCACCGTTTTATCCCAAAGAAGAAACAGGTTTTTTAGGCTGAAGACTGTGAGGATTTTTTCACTTCTTGCTGACAGCCTTTAACCTGGGGGCTGCGTTTATTTGCCTCTGTTTGCGTGCGATTCCTATTCCTTTCCCCTGATCAAACCTCCCGCGTCCGATATCATCAGATCAGCCCGCGCCTTTCTTTTCTTCTTCGCTCAGCTTGAATATTTTATTTGTTTTCCTTTTCCAATCCACCGCATATGAACGGAGTGGATATACAGTTAATGCCACCAGTATGCCGGTACAGGCGATAAGTGACATGGCGGCGTAAAATCTGTCGATCCCCAATTCATCTGCGAACCAACCGCCAACCGAAGTGGCCAGCGAGCCAATCCCAAAAATCAGGAAGAAGTTTATCCCAAATCCCATGCCGTGGGATGATTTTTTAGTATATTTTGCGATCAGGTAGTTCTGGGACGGCTGCCAGGCGTAATAGATCAGGCTGAATACACCTGTGGTGAGAATAAGCTGCATATCCATCAGCCGACTGGCAAAATAGAGCGCCGGGGTAATGATCAGAAAAATGATTGCGGGAACAAATTCGGGATACTTGGTCTTATCGTTAATATAGCCACCAAACCAGGCCCCAAACAAGCCAAGAGAAAGTACGGCCGTTGCCGCATATCCGGCCATGACAACCGGTTCGTCATGATTGGCGATGGGGGTGATGTTCTGTTGAAAGAGGGCCGGTAGAAACGTCAGCGAGCCACGAAAGATGAATCCTGAGAGTATGCTGCCCATAAACAAAAAGAGCAATGCAAGCGAAATATAGAATGCCTTTGGCTGTTCTACGCCTTTTGTCGAAGAGGTAGGGGAGGGTGGCTCGTTTTCTGGAGAGGTGGATTTTTTACCAGTACACAGTAACCGCTTAAATGACAGATCCTCCTCGCCTTCTATTCGAGAAGAATAGAGAAAGTAGAAAAAAACCAATCCTATGAGGCCATAGGTAAGGTATGCAGCACGCCAGGTACCGAAAAGCATCATACTGAAGGCCGCGGCCATGGGGGAAAGAAACAGGCCGATGTTACCCATAACGCCATGCAGGCCCATGGCTCTACCTATATTGTGCTCGACACGGCGGGCGATAAACGAGAGACCGGCCGGGTGATGGATACTGGCAAAGGTACCGAGGAGGGTATAGGTGAGTGCAAAGGAGAGGATTGATGATGTGGTGCTTATGCAAATCGATGAGACCGCCATCCCCAGGACACCAATGGTCAGCAGCTTTTTTGAGCCAAACCGATCAGCCAGGTAACCGGCCGGGAACGCACCGAAGCCGTAAAGAAAATAACCGATATTGGCAATGAGGCCAAGTTCCATGAAACTCATGGACTGTTCCCCGGCAATCGCAACCAGCACAGCCGGAAGAATGGTCATGTAACCATGGGTAATGAAGTGGGAGAAACTGACAAGCCAGACAACTTGTGCGTCTGTTTTCATGGTGTTGATGTTATATCCACCGGTTCGTTGAGGAAGGGGGCAATGGTTATTTCGGCAAGATCGGGATCGTAGTTCTTGTCAAAAAGCATTTCCTGTATTTTTTCCCGTTGCGTGGTCCCGAACCAATTGTTGGCCGCGTTGACTGGGAAATCCTGGGCCTCGGCAATGGAAATAGCATACTTTTTGTTGTCGTAAATGTTGTTGTATTCAATTCGGAGTCCCTGCGCCTGATAGAGGTGGATTCCCTTCTGGTTCTCGGTTATTTCGTTGAATGAGATAAGCGCATCGGATTCTTCCTTGGGATAAATGCCAAAAAACTTGTTTTCCCGGATTTCATTATGGAGAATTTCTGCAGAGGAATTTCTCATGCCGATTCCTCCTTTATTCCCGGAAAATATATTGTAGGTGATTTTTAAGTTGGAGGGTTTGCCGAACCATGGTGCATCGGGATCCTCTTCTTCTTTTTTGAAACTGATGCCGACTCCGTTTCGGGCAAATTCGCTGTGCGAGACATTTACTGAGCTGCCGTGGGCGTGAATGCCGTTGTAGGCGCAGTAAATCTTGGCATGCTCTATGTAGTTGTCATCGGAACCGAGAAAGTTGATTGCCCCCCAGTCTGCTGCCCTTGGCGTCACTTCAGCGGATGTGAACACGATCTGTTTATCAGGGGTCCCCCTAGCTATCAATCTTCCCCGGATGATAAGTTCAGCCTCCGGATAGTAGGGAGAGTCGGTGTCAAACAGGTTCTGATCACTTGTTTCGTCGATTTTTCGGAATTTTACCGTCGTGCCGGGGGCAATGGTCAAGGTCACCCCAGGCGGAATGTAAATATCGCCGTTCAATATGATGGTCCCAATCCAGGTGGTATCCTTGTCAAGGGTCTGTTTGGAGAGTTCGGTTACCTGGACATCCTGGCAACCGGAAACCGCCAACAGCAGGAAGAGAAAAAGGGAGGCAGTGCTAATGAAGTTCGGCTTTGTATATTGGTACAATTGCGTATCCTCGTTTTCTATTCATGAGACCAAAACACATGCAGGCAGAGGCCAAAAAGTTGAGCCATATGGAGTGCAACCGGGTTGGCCGTTGAGGCTGATGTTGAATTGACCGATCAGCAGGTTGTTACAGTGTGTTCATCTTGGCCCAGCCTTTTGTACAGGCATTTGCAACACGGGCTGATAGATTGCTTTACCTAATTCATCGTCTTGGGTTTTGTCAAAAATTGTACCCTGGATCATTTGCGAATCAGCCGTTCCCCACCAGTTGCCTTCAATGGCAAGGTCCCATTTCTGTTTGACCCCCAGGTTCAGGTTATAATCGGAATTTGCAAAGATGTTGTTTCCTTTAATTTCAAGATGTCCTTCGTTCCAGGGTTTACCGGTTCGACCGGGTTCAAAGAAATCAACAATGTTCTGACTTGATGGTACCAGAAATACACCGATACGATTTTGGGTGATGGTATTGCCGGTGATCTCGACAGGGCCCTCCATGCGGGTGAAACGTATGCCGAGGTTGTTGTTTTCTACGGTATTATGGGAAATAGTAAACTTGGCCCGTCCAAAACGGAGTCCCTCGTTATTGTGAGTAAAGATGGAGTCGGATACAGAGGCTGTTGAGAAGTGCACCTGCAGACCGGTAAAGGCGTCGCGGAAATGGCAGTATTTCAGGGAGTTCTTTTGCGCTGAAGCAAAGATCAGTACATAGGACCAGTCTTTGGGCGCCGGATTTTTTTCAGCTGATTTAAAGGTGATTGGGGCCTCTTTGGTTCCTTCTGCAATGATCCGGCCGGACACCCTGATCTCTGAGTCGCCGATTTTGTCATTATTGTTGTCTATCTTGCGGAAACGTACCGTTGTACCCGGTTGAATTGTCAGGGTCGCCCCTCTGCCAACGACAAAAACACCCTCAATCTCTATGTCACCCG
Organism: uncultured Desulfobulbaceae bacterium; assembly: GCA_945787305.1. Classification (GTDB taxonomy): domain Bacteria; phylum Desulfobacterota; class Desulfobulbia; order Desulfobulbales; family Desulfobulbaceae; genus DRLX01. The sequence goes on from CALZIH010000093.1 coordinate 7,309, forward strand.
ACCAGGTCATGTCTTCATGGATAATGGTCCCGGTAAACAAACGTCCCTGGTGTTCGCCATGGGGCGTCACAATCGACTGGGCGCAACCCAGGAGAGAGAGGCTGACAAGAGCCAGTATCAAGTGAAAAAGACGATGCATGGTATTAGGGCATGATTGATTCGGCAATGATGTGCACTCCAGTCTTAATTTCATTTGGTTTGATCGTAATGCTGTGATTTGGTGAGCCTTCATAAATGCCGTAATATTCTCCCGCCAGTGGCGCATCGCCAACTTTATCCCGGGCCACCAGATAATAGGTGCCGCTCCCCAATTCAAGCCTGAAAAATCCATTTTCGTCAGTCCGGGTCATGTGTTCTGTTTTCAGGCGCAGGACGTACATCTGAAATAACTGTACCTCATCGGCGGGATAGGCGGATATGTAGAGCTCGTTGAGGGGAATGCCCTCGAGGTTGGTTACGCGCCCGGCAATGACCGCAGGTTTTGAGATGTCCCCGCCAAGGCCCCTGGCCGAATCTGTTTCATCCATTTCACGCAGTGAGACTGCCCGGCGCTCTTCCTCTTTCCTGCCCCTTGGATCAGTGGCATCCAGGGCAAGAAAAGCATCTATATCATTGCGAGGATAGCAGGAAACATCAATCATACACGACTGCGCCGGCAGAACCTGGATAGGATTGTCGGCATAGTAGCACAACAGGTCTCCTTTTCTGATCGGACCGATTGCGCCTCCGCCTTTTCGTTTACGGGCCATCACCACGTAAGATCCGGGGTCGAGGTCAAACCAGAACGATCCGTCTTCAGGAACCGTGTTGGTGAGCAGGCCCATGCCCCGGAAAGGTTCGTCTTTCAGCGAGTAAACGGATACACTGCTGTAGACCGCCGGCTCGCCCTTGTAAAGGACACGGCCACCAATTCCCTGGTAGCCCGATTCGCACTGGGGTTTGTTCTTTGGCAGGAGAATCATCGGGACCCAGCGAAATTCTTCATCTATACGAAGGGGGTTGAGGCCGTGGTAGCCGTAAAGGGGGGTGCCCTGGTCAGACCCGCTGGCCACGAAATAGTATTTGCCTTCGGGCAGCGAAATGCGGTACTGGCCGGGCTTGTCGCCGGGTGTAGAGTGAATACCATTTTGCTGGTTGCGCAGTGAAGTATAGTCTGGATAGGCAGTGACCACCGCATCGTTAACCGGGCCATGTTCAGAAAGCACTACACCCTCAAGCTGCAATGCAAATACCTTGAGCGGGAAACCTATGCAACAGAGAACAAAGAGTAGAACAAAGAGAAAGCGAGTTTTGATCATAAAATGGAATCCATTATGAAGATGGACTCATGAAAAGTCCAATGCGCCATTTGCAAGGTTAAAACAACAGGAGCAACCTGTTATATGCTGTAGTTTTACTGTAAGCAACAGCTCCTTCCGGCAGGCTAATCAAATTGTTATCAATACATCTTATACTATATTGCACTTGCCAAGTTGGGTCAAACAGGAAACGCTGAGTTTACAGCCGTTTAATTCTCTGTCGGTTCAAGAGGCAGGATCTTGTCCATTTTCTCCTTGACTTCATAGCCGAGGCCCAGGGTTCCCTGGAGTTTTTCCCGCTGCTCGCCCGGTACCGGAACCTTGAACCTCATGATGTCGTATCCCGACTTTGTTTCGCCGGTCTTGCCCATTACCGCTATCGGTACGTCTTCACCGGGACCGAGATGAAGGCCCTCGACCTGGGGCACTCCGCTGATTGGCTGGGCAGGTTGCATGCCGCCGACCGGCAGTGCACCACCCTGGCTGATAGATTTTGTGCTGCCATAGGTGCCGACATAGGTGCCGGGTACTGGGCGTCCGAAAGTCCGCTCCCTGCCTAAGAGGAAATATTCTGTGTCAGGTGGGAGTTTTAGTGAAAACTTGCCATCCTCTTTTGTACGAGTTGACA
>CALZIH010000094.1:0-1098 GCA_945787305.1 uncultured Desulfobulbaceae bacterium
TATGGCGGTCACCGACGACCAGAGCCTTCTGGCAGCGGCCCGCCAGATCAGTGAAGAAATAGACTGTCGAGCGGTTCTTGTTACTCGAGGTGAGGCTGGAATGGCCCTTTTGCGGGAAGACGATACCCTGGTGACCATCCCGACAATGGCCAAAGAGGTCTATGATGTAACCGGCGCCGGTGACACCGTCGCCGCAACCCTGGCTCTTGGGCTGGCAACGGGCTGTTCCATGCGGGATGCCGCCGTTCTGGCCAATTATGCTGCGGGCATTGTTGTCGGTAAAGTGGGTACGGCCTCTGTCAGTGGTGGCGAATTGCAGGCCGCACTTGCCGTTGCCGCCTGATAATGGCAAAGATTTTCTTTGTGAATTTTTATGAGCTCGTAAAAAGTCAAAAACGCCGCTTGCACTGTAAGGAAATACAGCGATTTATAACATTTCCGCCGTCGTTGGCGAGGCTTTTTGCGACACCGACAATTTTCATTCGAGACATTTAATATAGAGATAGAGAAGGGATGATCCCTTCAACAGCATGGAGAACAACGGATGCGGCCACGTAGCATGACAGGTTTTGGACGGGGAGAGGTTCTGGCCGAAGGGAGAACCTGGACGGTGGAGATCAAGACGGTTAATCATCGCTTTCTTGATCAGCGTATTGTGTTACCGAGGAATTTCAGTGGCCTGGAAGAACGGGTCAAAAAAATGATAGCCGGCTGGCTTGATCGTGGTCGTGTTGAAGTGAATATTGGACTGCAGGGGGAAACTGCTGCAGGGACAAACCTTGTGGTGAATACGGATCTGGCCCGGCAGTATCAACGCTGTCTGCAGCAGCTCAATAACGAATTACAACTCGATCGCCAAATTGAGATTGCAGACGTCCTTACCCTGCGAGATGTTATACAACAGCAGGATGAAGGACTTGATCTTGACGAGGAATGGAAACATCTTGCTCAAGCAGTCACACTTGCCTTGGATGAGTGTGACCGGATGCGGGAACGAGAGGGGCAATCCCTTCAAGAAGATTTGAGCAGTCGTCTCCAAAACTTTGCCGGGCTTGTTCTGATGATAGAAAAGAACATTCCTGAGGTTGTGCAATATCG
>CALZIH010000094.1:1113-18744 GCA_945787305.1 uncultured Desulfobulbaceae bacterium
GCGAGCTTGCTGTTGATCCCTCTCGTCTTGCCCAGGAAACAGCCTTAAAGGCCGATAAAGCCGACGTGACCGAGGAGATTGTCCGATTGCACAGCCATGTTGAGCAGTTCGATCGATTTTTGTCCGGTGATGAACCCGCTGGTCGACGGCTTGATTTTCTCCTGCAGGAGTTTCTACGGGAAGTGAACACCTTGGCCTCAAAAATCAGTAACGCCTCCATAGCCCATCTTGGGGTGGAGATGAAAAATGAGATCGAAAAACTTCGTGAGCAGGTCCAGAATATAGAATAAATACCTGAATCCGTGAGCCACTGCCGGACGCCCCGCAGGGCGAACAGGTGAAATTATCAAATCACCCACAAATCGTAATTTATTGCATAATATCTAACATATAAAAGAAAAAACAATAGTTTTTCGTCACGGATTCAGGAACTCATGGAAAATAGACTTGTAAATATCGGATTCGGTAACGCCGTCAAGGTGAGCCGCATACTGGCGGTGGTCAATCCCGGCTCCTCCCCGGTTCGAAAACTTAAAGATGACGCCCGCCGTGAAAAAAAATTGATCGATGTGACCGAAGGGAGACGGACTCGAGCCATTCTCATCCTCGATTCGGGCCATCTTTTTCTCTCGTCCGTTCAACCCGAAACCATCTCTCAGCGACTGGTGCAATTGGATGAGGAACAGCGAAATCCGACGGCTAAGTTGCATCAAAAAGAGGGTGAGCATGGCTGAACAAGGGTTACTTGTCGTTCTTTCTGCACCATCCGGTTGTGGTAAAACCACAATCTGTAGACGGGTAATGGCGAACCTGCCCGGACTTAGGTTTTCCGTGTCGCATACGACCCGTGGTCCGCGATCAGGGGAAAAAGAGGGTCGGGAATATTTTTTTGTTGATCAGCCGCAATTTCAAGCCTTGTGCGACCAAACACCTTCGGGATTTCTTGAGTGGGCGGAAGTCCATGGAAACTATTATGGCACGGCCCGGGAAGGGGTGGAAAACCAGCAGGCCATGGGACTTGATGTTATTCTCGATATCGATGTGCAGGGAGCACGACAGGTTCGACAGGCAGCAGCAGCGGTGACCGTCTTTATTGCTCCACCCTCGCTTACTGAGCTTGAGAGAAGGTTACGGGGACGAGGAACCGAGGATGCCGGGACAGTTGCTCTGCGCTTGGCCAATGCTGAACAGGAAATGCAGGCTGCAAGGGAGTATGATTACCTGATCGTCAATGATGTCCTGGATGAGGCGGTGGAAAGTCTGCGCAGCATCCTTATTGCCGAGCGTCTTCGCCATCGCAGAACCCTTGTAGGTAAGCGAGCCTTGTGAGACTCCTGGTAACAGGGGGAGAAATCTATGCTTTAATCACGGTACAATTCCTGGTTGTTGCCCTGTCATAAGTAAAGAGAAGCAAGTTGAACTCCTTTTCAGGTAAGCCGAAGCTTGCCTCATATTCCTGATTCCTAACTTTGGGTCCCGATAGCATGTCGCGCAAAGGAAAAAAAGTGCCGTCCGCTGGAAAGGTACAGCAACCCGAAGCTGATGACCTGGTATGGGGGATTAATCCAGTCCATGAAGCGTTGGCTGCCCGAAGTCTGAGCGAGATATCGATCTTGCAGGGAAAAGGTGGTCCCAGGATTCAGGAATTAGTTGATTTGGCCCGGCAAAATGGTGTTCGAATTCGCTTTGTTGAGCCCGGCCGCTTGGGAGTGTCGCCAGGCTGCCGACACCAAGGGGTGGTCGCTCGCAGGGCCGAAACCGTTTTTCTCTCCCTTGAGCAATTACTTGCCTCGTTACAAGAATCCTCAGAATCAAGGCTGCTGGTTCTTGATTCCATTCAGGATCCGAGAAATCTTGGTTCTGTATTACGCTCTGCCCTGGCAGCTGGTTTTCGCCACGTGATCCTTACCCGGGAACGGACAGCGCCTGTTTCCGGAACCGTGGCCCGTACCTCTGCCGGGGCTTTGGCCCATCTACAGCTATGCAGAGTTGTCAACCTGGCAGAAACCTTGAAAGAACTTCAGAATCAAGGATTCTGGATCTATGGCGCGGTACCACCGTCAACGGATGCCCAGTCTATTTATCAAACCGATTTCTCCGGTAAAACAGCCCTTGTTATCGGCAGTGAAGGCAAGGGGATCAGGCCGTTGGTGAAAAAGTACTGCGATCACCTGGTAACCATCCCCATGCAGGCTGATTTTGATTCCCTGAATGTGAGTGTTGCGGCTGCAATCATCATGTTTGAAATTGTTCGCTCGCTGGAACTGTAGTTCGGGCTATTCTTTTTTCTTACCCCCCAACTGGGCCTGGAGCAGATCACCCAGGGTGCCCATGGACTTGGGCTGTTCGGCCTGCGGCGGAGGAGTGTATGCTTCTTCCTTGGTCGTGTCGCCTTCTTTCTTGTAGTCTTCCGGAATAAGGGAGATACGGTTTTTGTTGATCCTGCGCCCTGAGCCAATTTTGGAAATGTGGAGTAAACCGTCGACGCCGGGCTCCAAAGAGATAAAGGCACCAAAGGTGGTCAGCCTTGAGACCGTTCCCTGGCGGATGGAACCGGGTGGATAGTTTTCTTCAACTCTGGTCCAGGGGTTCTCGGTTGTTTCCCTGAGACTGAGAGAAATGCGGTCGTTATCCCAATCCAGACGTTTGATAATAACCTCCACCTGCTGATCGCGACTGAGGATATCCTCAACCCGATCAGTCTGTCCCCAGGCCAACTCCGAGATGGGAATCAGTCCATCTACGCCGCCTAGATCAACAAAGGCCCCGAAATCACGAATCGAGGTAACCGTCCCGGAAACCCGCATGCCTTCCTCAAGGGTCTGTTCCAGTTCCTGGCGCTGTTCCTGACGTTGTTCTTCGAGAACGGCTCGAGAAGAAAGGATGATATTCCTGCCCTTATTGCCGAACTCCATGACCTTAAAAGGCAGACTCTTTTCAATATACTCTTCGGGGTCTTCTATTCTACGAATATCCATTTGCGAGTAGGGGCAGAAGCCACGCTGCCCGGCCACTTTGATTTCAAAACCGCCTTTGATTTCTTTTGTGACCCTGCCTTCCACCGGAATGCCGGCGTGATAGGCATCTTCAATTTCCTGTAGTGACGCCTGTCCAGTGCCGAGTTGTGTGGTAAAGGCCATTTCTCCGCCGCGCTGGGCAACGAAAAAGACCTTGATAGGATCGCCGATGTTAAGCGTACAATTCCCTTCATCATCTAAAAATTCGGCAAGTTTCAGTACACCTTCACTCTTACCGCCGATATCGAGGAAAATGTTTTCCCCACTGATTGCGGCGGCCACTGCTTCGATCCGGTCGCCAGGCTGAAGCTTTTTCTTGTTCACGGTTTTTTCCTGAAACAGGTCTTCGAATCGTTCTTCAGTCATGATGTTATGTAAGGTTGAAGGGATAGGTTCATTTTTTATGTTTGGTCATTCAATAACAAGCAGCTCGCCGACAAGCACTCGTTCAGAGGAGCGGTCGTTCGTTTCAAAGAGGATAAATCCAGGGTATTCCTCCTTGCCAAGGAGGTCTCCGGGGTTGATCAATACACAGTCGCCGATATGTTCCACGCCTGGGCGGTGATTATGGCCGCAGCAGACGATATCGAACTGTCCGCTTGCAGCAAGACCTCGTGCCAGGGACGGATAATGGTGAAAGCCAATCCGCAATCCGTCTGCTTCCAGGCGTCCCTCGATGCCATGGTGATGTATGCGGCGGAACTCCCTGCCGCAGCGGGAGGAGATCAGGTGTTGATCCCCAACGTTGTTTCCATAAATAAGATGGATCCGGCCATGGAAACGATCTAAATACGGCAGCATGAAAGGAGAAATCAGGTCACCGCAGTGAATCAGTATCTCAGCCTTGGCTTCATTGGCCAGGTTAACGGCACGAGCAAGGTTTGGAATATGATCATGGCTATCTGAAAGAATGGCGATTTTCATGGGCTATGCAGATCGAAATGTGGGATTGGATTGCAATGATTCGTTATTTCTCTTTGATTGCCAATGCAAGGCAATGGGTTGTATCACAGTACATGAGGTGTTTATTTTTGAGGTCTTTTAAAAAGGTTATCATTTGCCCTTCTTTAATCGTCTTGAAGCGCTGCAGCAACTCCTTTCTTGAGACCGGTTGCTCGCAAGCCAGGTAAATATTTCGTGATAGTCCTTTCAGTCGGTGATGGAGGGTAGATTGGTTGGGGCGTTCCTGGCGCAGGAGAAGAAAGCTTTCGCCCTCACGGTAGCTTAAAGCTGGTTTGTCGGTACTGGAGCGATCCCTGTGGAACTGCTCCCAGGCAGCGATCTTTTTTCGGACCGGCTGCCAACGTTTTCGTTGCTCAATTCGGTCACCGCTGTAGCCTTTTATCAACAGGTCCAAGCCTGCAAGAAGCTCTGTCGGAAAGAGAAGTCGATTGTTGGGGTGATGGGTTGTTGCGCGAATGCCAAACTTTGACGGCTGGCTATGGACCGGAGAGCCCTGGCCGAGAAAAAAACTTGCCGCCTTTAGCGGACGGTAGCTGAACACAGCGTCGAGGGCGGCAAGCGTATGGTTGACATCCTGGTCTGTTGAGCCGGGAAATTCAAGGATCAGGTTACCGTCCAGCTGAATACCTGCTGCAGCGCTACATTTCATCGCCGCTATATTTTCAATGACCGTTGTCCCTTTTTTCATGCGGGATAACAGGGGATCGGACAGGGCTTCAATTCCCACCTGGATGGAGCGCAGGCCTCCATTTGTATATATCCTACATTCCTCGGTGGATTTTGGTATCCGTATTTCGGCAAAAAACTGAAAACCTCCTGGATGTTCCGCAGTTTGTTGAAAAAAATGCTTGGCCTCCTGTGGTGGCAAGGCGTTATCGGTAAAGAAATAATCCAGGCATTGGTGACGATTGGTAAGATGTTTCACCTCGGCCAGCATTTTTTCATTAGTTTTATACCGATATCCGCACCACTGCAGATTGAGATTGCAGAAACTGCATTTGTTCCACCAGCAGCCCCGCGAAAACTCTATGGGGAGTTCAGGAATAAAGGATAGAGGAAGTGTGGCGAGTTCCTGAAAATATTCGTCATAGTCAGGTGTCGGCAGAGTGTCAAGATCACTTTTCTCATCGTTTTGTAGAGAAAACGATGTTGCATCGCCTTGTTGTCGACGCAAGATATTTTTATCGGGAAAAGGACCCTGTTGGTCAAGGTGATTGACAAGCGCGGCCAGTGGTCGTTCGCCTTCTCCTGTGAGGATGAAATCGATATCCGAAAAGGTCTGTAACAGGCTGGTTCCGACTGCGGGTGTGCATGTGGAGCCGCCAAACAGAATGGGCAGGTCGGGATAGAGGTTTTTTATTTTTTGAGCCGCATACAGCGAGGGGATTAACTGGCTGAAGCAGATGGAGAGGCCAAGCAGGTCGCAATCAGAAAAGTCGCGATCGTGCAGCCAGCTGTGTAAATGTTGTTCAAGCTGGTTGGTTAATGTGTCAAACCGTTTGGGATTATTTTTACCGCCAGGCAGTTCTCTGTCAAAGAGTTTTTTTGCTTGCTCACTGTTTTCGGGAAAGAGCAGGCCGCTGTAGAGTGCCTCGCCGGCCCAGGGGTTTTCCGAGATTAACCTGTACTCTTGCAGGCCAATGGCTTGTGCTGCCGACAGGTAAGGATGGTGGGTGTCAACGTTGAGGTTGGGAAACTGTTCTGCAAGAGAGGCTTTCAGGGCCCCGAGCTGAACGGATGGGCGATTGAAGATTGCCCAGGGCATGGATACAAGCGAGATTCGCATAGTCCTTATTGGGTGATGATTTCCGTATCCGGCGGTAGGGCAAGGTTGAGAATCGCCTGACGTTGTTTTTGATCGGCAGCATCTACGGTGTTGGATTGGATATTGGTAAAGGTTAATTCGGTTATGGAGTCGAAATGGTCTTCAAGGATGAGTCGATGGATGAGGAGCTCTTTGTCAAACCAGAGCTGGACTGCTTTGATCTGGGGGTGAGGGGCGCGCGGAATGAGTCGAAGTGCTGTAAGCGGAGTCTGTGGCAGGGAAAAACCGTAACGTCCTTCCGGGGCGACGGCAACAAAGTCATCGCTTAGGTTTCTGTGGCCGGAAAAAAAGGCATAGGTAATGTCGGCATTGAGTTCTGAAGCTGAAGTAACGATCAGCTGTCGATCCTTTTCCGTGTAGATGGAGAGCTTTTCACCATCATTGAGAATGACCTGCGGGTCAGGTACGGTATAGTTCCAGCGCATTATCCCTGGTTTTTTGGGGTCCGTCGTCCTGACAAAGACAGCATTTCCTTTACCGGAACGGTTTCGCAGTCCGGTTCGAGTCAATTGGTCAAAGTCAAAGCTTAAACTGCTCAGCTGGCGATAGGATTGTTGCAGTTGAAGAAGTTGTTGCTCAGGTACAGGTGTCTCAGCTTTGCAGATTTCCGAGAACGGGATAAAAATAAAGAACAACAGAACAAGGTTGATGAAATGATAATTACGCATTTGCTTTTTTGAGTGTAATAGGGCGGCCAAAGATTTTTGCCGCCAGTTGATGAGCTGTTTCTGTCAGGTCGGAGACAAAGAAGCGACTTTCTTTTTCGGGGTCATGCAACTGACTTGCAAGATCAGGGTGGGTATCAAGAAACGAGCGAACTGATCGTGCGGCTTCTATCGAAGAATCAATGAGTTGTACTCTCCGACCAATGCGAGGGCCAATCAGGTGCTTAAGTAGGGGGTAATGGGTACAGCCGAGGACCAGGGTGTCTATTTGTCGGGTGCGCAAGGGGTGAAGGTATCTGCGAACAATCATCTTGGTCTCTTGTTTTCCGAGCCATCCCTCTTCCACCAAGGGAACCAGGAGTGGACAAGGGTGGCTGATTACCCGGGTTCCCGGTCGCTCTTGATTGATACCCTGTTCGTAAATTCCACTTTTTATGGTGGCCCGGGTGCCGATTATGCCTATCCTTCCGTTTTTGCTAATGATTGCTGCTCGTTTTACTGCAGGTGTAATGACATCGAGGATTGGTACTTTATACTGTTTTTGCAGGGTCGGCAAGGCTGCGCTGGCCGCTGAATTGCAGGCAATGACGATTAGCTTGGCCCGGTGTTCCAGTAGAAAATCGGTATTACTAGCGGAATATTTTTTTATTGTTTCCGAACTTTTGGATCCGTATGGCGTTCGAGCGATATCGCCAAAATAGACCAGGGGATAGCCCGGACATCGTTGTTCGATGGCACGCGCTACAGTCATGCCGCCAACACCGGAATCAAAAATGCCAATCATAGGAGAGTCATCAGGGATAACCTTGGCCTCGTGAAGAACTTTGCTATAGCGTTGAAGCGTACTTTCGTCATGCTCAGGGGGGGACGGACGGGATGGCTAAAAGAAATTCCGGGACAGGCCCTGGGGTTGTCCCGGCGGTGCTTGCTGGATGGTTATTTTTTCTTTTTTCCGGATCGGGCGGCAATCGACTTGCGCAGATTTTCAGGTAAACCTCGTTTTTTTCCGGATTTGGAACGCTTTTCCGACAAGGCCTTGGCGCAGAGTGGCTGCCGGGCCTTAAATCCATATTTGGCTCTATATTCTTGCAGAGAAAGATCATGGGAGCGCAGGTGTTTTGGGGAAAGCATTTTGAACGCTTCGCCGCATTCCAGACAGATAATTTTATTCCGCTGGATTGATTTGGCGGGCTCCAGATCCGGACCGGACTGCTGCTCTCCGATATCCTGGCCGGATACTTCGGCACTTTGTAGGTCCTTGAGCGTTTTAAAAGTATTGTTGAGCGCCTGGCTAATATCCTCAGTACTCATTTCAGTGGTGTTGATTTGTGCACTCACAAGATCTGCTGTCATTTCGACCAGTGATTTGCTCATTTGTCTTTCTCCTTATATTACACAGCCAATCAATATGGCGATGAATGGTATGTCGATAGTAAATTTGCAGTAAACATAGAATAACAATTGGGTGATTGCAAGAGGTTTACAGGTTTGTCTATACTTTTTTTAGTTGCATATGTCTGATGTTCTTCAAAAACGAAAAATATACCTACAGCTCAGGTGGAAAGGAAATAAAGGGTGAGTTATCTGCTTACGCATCGACTTCTTGGGAGGCGCTAACCTGCCAAAATTATTTGTACACTTGCAGCCGGTAACGGATTCTGCCGCAACCTGATCTTTTTATGGGGCTTGACAGGGGCTTGCAGCAGAATTATCATTGAACGATATTTCAAAATGTAAGGGGAAAGATGTTTTATATTTTCTTGTTTTCTTTCATGAGGTTAAGATATGCCTGTTTATGAGTATGAATGTCCGCAGTGTGAAAAGGTTCTCGAAGTTCAGCAGAGGATGACCGACGATCCTCTTTCTGCCTGCCCGGATTGTGGGGGGGAGGTAAAGAAACTTATTTCAATGAGTTCTTTCCAGTTGAAAGGTGGTGGCTGGTATGCCGACGGCTACGGAGCGTCATCGGCAGCAAAAGAATCCAAAACGCCGGCAACGAGTAGCAGTACATCCACTCCGCCTTGAGTTGCCCCGCAGCATCTGCAGCATAACAGCCGTATTCCCATCCTTGGTCCTGCCTAACTACCGACTGCAACTCTGTGCAGTCGGTTTTTTTGTCATCTTGTTATGATGGCCATTGCATCCCCATAGCTGAAAAAACGGTAACCAAGAGCTATTGCCTCCTCGTAGCTTGCCAGTAGTCGTTTCCTGCCAACCAGGGCCGAAACGAGAAAGAGAAGCGAGGATTGTGGCAGGTGAAAATTGGTGATCAGGTTATCCACTACCTGAAAACGGAACCCGGGGTAAATAAACAACCCGCACTTCTGATTGATTGGTTGAACCTGGCCCGAATTGTCAGCAGCGAATTCCAAGGTCCTAACAGTGGTGGTGCCCACGGCCCATATCCGTCTGTTTGCTTCTTTAGCCCTGTTGATTGAAGCCGCTGTTTCCGGCGACACCTCGGCAAATTCGCTGTGTATTTGGTGTTCTGTTATGTTTTCAGTACGTACCGGAGCAAACGTGCCATAGCCGACATGAAGGGTAACCTCACAGCTTTCCACACCCAATTGGGATATTTTTTTTAGAACATGGTCGCTGAAATGTAGACCTGCTGTCGGCGCCGCAACTGAACCGGTTAAATCGGCATAGCGTGTCTGGTAGCGCCGACAGTCTTGGGGGGTGCTCCCCTTTGGCCTGCGGATATAGGGAGGTAACGGGATCTGACCGTGTCGTGCAAGCAGATGGTCGAGAGAACTTTCATTACCCGGCCGATAAGAGAAGTCGATCACGACTTTTCCATCTTGGCGAAGCTGGAGAACCTTTGCCTTCATATCCTTGCAGAAAATCAATGTTGATCCTGGCTTGGGGCGTTTAGAACTTTTAACCAGTACCAGGGACTCTGCCGTATACCATTCTGAGTCGACAGGGTCTGGTTTCCCGTTGCCTGGATATTCCAAGAACAACATCTCAACCCTTCCGCCCGTTGTTTTGCGACCGATAAGGCGGGCGGGGAAGACTCGGGTATTGTTGCGAACCAGAAGATCGCCGGGGCGCAGGTAGTCGAGGATCTTGTCAAACCTGGTATGGGCCAGATCTTTTTTTGCTGTCTCCAAAACCAAAAGACGCGATTGGTCACGTTGTGCTGCCGGCTGTTGGGCGATGTTCTCTTCAGGCAGCTGATAATCATAGGCTTTGAGCTGGAATTCGTTGTTCATTCGTTTCGTATTTTGTCGGTTGCTGTTGATCGCCATCCGTGATCTTTTTGATTAATATATTGGGCCGATTCATACACGACTCCGCAACAAGGTCAAGAGTTATTGCCTCAAGTTGATTCAATATGCTATGCTGGTTGCAACATGAAGTGATCCCGCTGGGCCGAGCACATCTGTAGGCGAAGGGGTTGTTATAGCCAATTTAACAACAGGAAGTTTTTTGATCCTCATCGCTGCAGCAACAGATATGGAAATGCGGGCTTTTACGGCGGCATGTCCTGATATGTCCCCCTTTGAAACGCTGGTGACCGGCGTTGGCCCAATGGAAACCTCCTTCTCCCTGACCTCCCGTCTTGCCAGCGGTACAGATAATCTGCAGGCAGTGATCCATTTTGGGATAGCCGGAGCGTATCTCTATTCCGACGATGGTGGTGCCGGAATACTTGATCTTTGTCTGGCAGAAGAGGAGGTCCTTGGAGACTTGGGTATCTGTCATCAAGATCGGATTGAACCATTTGTTGCCCCCGAACTCGGCGTTATCGATCATTTTACCTTGGATAAGCAACTGCTGGAACAGGCGACCACGTTGTTTAAACAGCAGGGGGTAGTCTATACAAAGGGCCGGTTTGTCACCGTCAACAGTGCTTCTGGATCCCGGAAACGAGGAGATATGCTGGTGCGACAGTTTCAGGGGCTTTGTGAAAATATGGAAGGAGCAGCTGTGGTCCGTGTCTGTGCAGCCTTTAATCTGCCCTGCCTGGAGCTACGTTGTATCAGCAATTTTGTTGAAGACCGAGACCCCAACCGCTGGCGGCTCAAAGAGGCCTGTTTGCGGGCCGGAAAAACAGCGGCACTTATCGGCCGGTACCTCCATGAACGAAAATTCCCAAGAGCATACAATGAGTAAACAGTTGAGTATCGGTTACTCGCCCTGTCCCAATGACACCTATATCTTCTACGCCTTGATGCACGGCCATATCCCTTTGCAGCAGTTGTCATTCAGCGATCCGGTCCTGGCCGATGTGGAACAACTCAATAGCTGGGCAATGGAGTCACGATTGGACGTGACGAAGCTCTCCTTTCATGCCCTTGGTCACGTATTGAGTGATTATGTCATGTTGTCGGCAGGTGCGGCCCTAGGTCGTGGCTGCGGTCCGTTGCTGGTGGCAAAAGAAAAAGGATTTGTGCCGGACCGGCGCAGCAAAATTGCCATTCCCGGTCGATATACAACTGCAGCCCTGCTCCTGGCCTTGTATGCGCCGAAAGTTACGGAAACGGTTGTCCTTCGCTTCGATCGGATCATGGATGCGGTGCAGCATGGTGAAGTCGATGGAGGAGTGATAATCCACGAGGGACGTTTTACCTACCAGGGCATGGGGTTGCACTGTAGTCAGGACCTTGGTGCCTGGTGGGAAGGGGAAACCGGACTCCCCATACCTTTAGGTTGTATCGCTGCTCGTGCGTCTTTGGCAAAACCGCTGTTGAATGAGATTGATGAAGGGATTCGCGCCAGCTTACGCTGGATACGGAACCATCCCGATATGGGCAGGGAATATATCCGGATGCATGCCCAGGAACTTGATGAACAGGTGCTCAACGACCACATCGACCTGTATGTCAATCCTTTCTCCGAACATCTTGGCGACGAGGGAATACAGGCTATCGAAGAACTTCTTCGTCGCGGCCGGGAAGCTGGTGTTTTTTTAGCCCATCATCAACTGCAGCGGGTCAACTAGTGGCCCTTGGACAATATCGTGAGTACCTGCCGGTAATCGGGATCTGCGGCAGCAGTGGGGCCGGTAAAACCACCCTGATCGAGGCCCTGATCCCGAAATTCTTTCAGAGTGGGATTCGGTTGGTCGTGGTAAAGCACGGGGCGCATCGAGTGCAGGTTGATACACCCGGTAAGGACAGTGATCGCTATTTTCAGACCGGGGCTGACGTAGCCCTCTTTGGAGAGGAACATTTTTTCCGTAGACATGGGGTTGGTGATTTCTTTTCCTTTGTGCAGCAGCTTTGTGTAAGCTATGACCTGGTGCTGGTTGAGGGCCATGCCAGCACGCCAGTACCGAAACTCTGGTTGCTCGGGGAGGGCCACGTTGAACCACCGGACAATGCGGATAACGTCCTGCGAGCCATCCGGCCCGCTGACCGTCAGGTTGAGGTGGTTTTTGATTGGATGACGGACTGGCTCAAGCAGCAATGGCTGCGTGTACCCCTCTATGGTTGTCTACTGTTCGGTGGAAAGAGCAGGCGTATGGGGCGACCAAAACATTTGATTGAGCAGGACGGGGCAACCTGGATTGAGCGGGCTGTGTTGAAGCTTGAAGCCCATGTGCAGCAGGTGGTGCTTTCGGGGAGCGGTGAGATCCCGAATTCCCTGTCCCACCTGCCCTGTGTATCTGATGTACCCGGTCTGGCCGGCCCCCTGGCCGGTCTGGTTTCCGTCCTGCGATGGCAGCCCATGGTTTCGTGGATAATGGTGGCCTGTGATCAGCCCGATATTAATCCGCAGGCTTTTTCATGGCTCAAAGCACAACGTGCTCCGGGTGTGCGAGCTGTTTTGCCTGATTTGCAAGGAGACGGGCGTCTTGAACCATTGCTGGCCTGGTACGATTTCCGCTGCAGCCGGCCTGTGGAGGAGCTGGCGGCACAGGGTTTGCTTCGTCTCAGTCGCCTGGCTGGGCAGCCGGGGGTGATAACGCCACAGCCTCCTGCCTCCCTGTCGGACTCCTGGCGTAATATCAACACTCCTGCCGAATTGGCGCAGAACGAACCCTTTTCATCAAGCTGAATATGGACTTCTCGCTGACGGATCACAAACAGGCCGACTCTATAGATGATTTTGATCCGCATTTTACGGTCTTTCATGAGTTGATGGCCTTCAAGGTGCAGGAGATTTTGTTGGTCTCAAGCCCCTATGATGCGTATATCATGGAAGAAGATAATTCCATGACATCAAAGATCATTAATGAATATTACGGCCTCAATCTCAGTCGCCCACCGCGCATAACACGGGTTACCACAGCAGAGCAGGCTTTGGATCTCCTCTCCGAGAAGAGGTTTGACCTGGTAATCACCATGCCGCATCTCGGCGGGATGGATGGCTGTCGATTTGGGACCGAGGTCAAGGAAACATATCCTGATCTACCGGTTGTTTTGCTTGCCCATTCGGTTCGAGATGCTGTTTCCCTGATTGATAATCACTCACCCACCGCTATCGATAATACCTATGTCTGGTGCTGCGATTCTGATATTCTCTTGGCTATTGTCAAGAGCGTTGAGGACCGAAAAAACGTAGATTTTGATACTGAAAAGGCCATGGTACGGGTGATTCTGCTTGTCGAGGATTCCGCGCTGTACAGGTCTCGGTTGCTTCCCATGCTTTATGCAGAGATTGTGCGCCAGACCCAGTCGGTCTTGGACGAGGGGCTCAATGAAAATCACCGATTGCTGAAGATGCGGGCCCGACCGAAGATTCTCACCGCTTCAACCTATGAAGAAGCCAGGAAAGTTTTTGCCAGGTATAAGCAGTATATCTTCTGTGTAATGTCTGATGTCCGCTTTTCCAAGAATGGAAAGGAATGCGATGACGCCGGCTTACAGCTCTTATCCCATTTCCGCCAGAACCAACCGGATTTACCGCTTTTGTTACTCAGCACGGAAGGGGCGAATAAGGTTCCCGCTGAGGCGATCCCGGTCGTCTTTGTGAACAAGGTCACCGACGATATTCGTGAGAAAATCCATGATTTTTTTCTGCGATATCTCGGCTTTGGCGATTTTGTTTTTCGCCTGCCCGATGGCACCGAAGTCGGCAGGGCAGCTACTCTGAACGCCTTTGAAGATCAGTTGCGGATAGTGCCGGTTGACTCAATCCTTTACCATGCCCGTCATAATCATTTCTCCAATTGGGTTATGGCCAGGGCTGAAATTGCTCTGGCCGCACGGCTGCATAAACGTTTCTTTCGTCAGGTGCACAACGGCGGCATATTGCGCGAGGATTTAATCTTAAAAGTACACGCCTTGCGTAAACTCAGGCAACAGGGGGTTGTTACCCAGTTCAATGGTAAGAGTTTTGATCCGCAGATTACTGATTTTGTTAAAATCGGTAAAGGATCCATGGGCGGGAAGGCCCGGGGGTTAGCCTTTATTGCGACCCGACTCTACCGCCCTGTTCGTAGGGGCTCGGTTTTGTCCGAGCATAGCGTTAGAATCCCGAAAACTTGTGTTGTTGCAGCCGATGGGTTTGATGATTTTATTGCAGAGAACGCACTGCTTTTTCACGAAGGGGAAACGGATGACGTGATTGCAGATCGTTTTCTCCAGTCGGCTCTGCCCAGGTGGCTTGTCCGGGATCTTCGGCTGTTTTTAGGGAAAATGCATAGGCCATTATCGGTTCGATCCTCCAGTCTGCTTGAAGATGCCCAGTTTCAACCCTATGCCGGTCTGTATAAAACGTTCATGCTGGTAAATGGGGACGATGACTTTGAGGTTCGTTTTCAACAGCTGGAGCAGGCTGTCAAGCTCATTTACGCCTCGACCTGGTTTGCCGGTCCCCGTGCATTTTCCAGGTCCATAGGTCAGGATCGAGACGACTCAATGGCTGTTATCATTCAGCAACTGGCGGGTAGTCAAAATGGCGATCATTTTTATCCGGCCATCTCCGGGGTTGTCCAGTCGTACAATTATTATCCGGTTGCGCCCATGAGCTCCCATGATGGTATTGCCCAAGTTGCCATCGGGTTTGGAAAAACCGTTGTCGAAGGCGAACAGTGTCTCCTTTTTTCACCGAAATTTCCGCAAAACCTTCCCCAGTTTTCTACGGTAGACGATATCCTTACCAATGCGCAGCGTTGGATGTACAGCCTGAACTGTATAGATCCGGGACGTTTTACCAGAAAACAGGGGAATTTGACGCGGAGAGCCCTTGATGAGGCGGTTGATGATTACCCTGTGCGACTGCTCTCTTCGACCTATCTGCCAGCGGAACACCGTGTTCGAGATGGCGACTTACCTGGAACAAAGGTGGTAAGTTTTGCCCGAATCCTCAAGTATAACAGTTATCCACTACCGGAACTGCTCACGCAACTGTTAGCGATAGGAAAAGAGGGAATGGGCTGTGAGGTCGAGATTGAATTTGCAGTTGATCTGCATCCGGATCCGGCAAAAAGTGTTTTTTATTTTCTCCAGATTCGCCCAATTGTCACCGGCAGTGATAGGCTGCGGATAGAGATTGTTGAGGAGGAACGAAAAGGCTCTGTCCTTCGTTCCGAGCGGGCCTTGGGCCACGGGCGCTTTGAAAAAATGCGTGACGTTGTATTTGTTCAACCGGAACAGTTCGACTCCGGTATAACCAGGAAGATCGCTTCCGAAGTGAGCAAGGTAAACAACGCTCTGAGCAAAAAAAACAGGCCCTATCTGCTGATTGGTGCTGGACGCTGGGGAACCGCAGACCCCTGGCTTGGCATTCCTGTTCAGTGGGGAGATATTTCCGGGGTCGGCACCATCGTTGAGTTGCAGGATCGCAAGCTCCGGGCCGAACCTTCCCAGGGGTCACATTTTTTTCAGAATATAACATCGCTGGGCATCCCTTATCTGATGATCAGCGATGAACGGGGTACCTCCGGCAATCACGGGGGAGGAGAGTTTATCGACTGGCAGTTTTTTCAAGGACTGGAAATCGTCCGTAAGGGTAATTATACTATCCATGCACGATTACCGGAATCTTGCATTCTGAAGGTGGATGGTCATACTGCTGAGGCCATACTTTATCAACTACACAGGTGAATACATGGAGCAGATATTTTCGCAGATAATCCAGCGGGATCCTGGGCAAAAGGAATTTCATCAGGCGGTTCAGGAGGTGATGGAGTCTGTGCGACCGGTGCTTGAGCGCAATCCTGAATATCGACGACAGGCCGTTCTTGAGCGGATCGCCGAACCGGAAAGGGTTTTGATGTTCAGGGTACCGTGGATGGATGATCAGGGTCAGGTCCACGTGAACCGGGGATTCCGGGTGGAGATGAATTCGGCAATAGGTCCATACAAGGGCGGTTTGCGGTTTCACCCCTCGGTGAACCTTTCGATTATCAAGTTTCTCGCTTTTGAGCAGGTCTTTAAAAATTCTCTGACCACACTGCAGATGGGGGGAGGGAAGGGTGGATCCGACTTTAACCCAAAAGGGCGGACAGATGCCGAGGTGATGCGATTTTGTCAATCCTTTATGGCCGAACTGGCTCGTCATATCGGGCCGAATACCGATGTACCGGCCGGCGATATAGGGGTTGGTGCCCGCGAGATCGGGTATCTTTTTGGCATGTATAAAAAATTACGAAACGAATTTACCGGTGTCTTGACCGGCAAGAGTCTGGACTGGGGCGGCAGCCTGATACGGCCCGAAGCAACGGGGTATGGAGTTGTCTTTTTTGCAGCGGAGATGCTGGCCCATGTGGGGCAGACCTTAGAGGGGAAAACCTGTCTTGTTTCCGGTTCAGGCAACGTGGCCCAGTATACGGCTGAAAAGATATTACAGCTGGGGGGGCGGGTGGTAACATTTTCCGATTCGTCCGGGTATGTTTTTGATGAGGACGGTGTTGATCGTGAAAAGTTGGAATTTGTCAAGCAGTTAAAGAATATCCGCCGTGGCCGTATACATGAATACTGTGACCGTTATCCGCAAGCAATTTTTACCGAAGCCGACCCTGAATTGGGCTATAATCAGTTGTGGACCCACAAGGCGGACTGTGCTATGCCCTGTGCAACCCAGAATGAGATCAACGAGCGGGATGCGGGCAACCTCGTCCGATCCGGAGTGAGCCTGATCAGTGAAGGGGCGAATATGCCTTCCACTCCTGCTGCGGCCGAGGTGTTTTTGCAGGAAGGCGTCCTGTATGGGCCGGGAAAAGCTGCCAATGCCGGCGGGGTAGCAGTATCCGGTCTTGAAATGGCGCAGAATTCCATGCGGCTTTCCTGGCCGCGGGAGGAGGTGGAAGGTCGATTGAAGCAGATTATGAAATCGATTCATACTACCTGCGTAGATGCCGCTGCAGAGTACGGATTGGATGGAAATTATGTGGCTGGAGCCAACATTGCCGGCTTTGTCAAGGTTGTCAATGCGATGTTGGACCAGGGATTGGTCTAAGAAGTGTTTTTTGAGGGGGCAAACAGGTAACGGTGGCGATCGGTCAGGATTTTGAACAGTATTTTGTCGATATTTCGACAAGCTGCCCGTATGGGCTTGAGCAGAAAGCGGTGTATCATCAGGCTATTTTTACTTCGCTTGATGATGCGGCCATGGAGTACTTTCTGGAACACGGCTATCGAAGAAACGGGAACTGCATGTACGCCATGCGCTGTCCTGCATGCAGCAACTGTGTACCTGTCCGGGTGAGGACAAAAGAATTTCGACCAAACCGGAACCAGAAACGAGTCTGGAAAAAAAACCGGGATGTGACGGTCGGCGTTGCTCCTTTGACGATGTCCAAGGAAAATCTGTCATTATTAGACCGCTATTTGCGAACGCGATTTCCCGATGGGAAAAGTACGGCTGAGAGTTATTATGCCGGCTTTTTTATTACCAGTATGACCCATTGCTTTGAGATTCGATACCGGATTGGAGATCAACTGTTGGGGGTGGCTATAGTCGATGGTTCAAAGGATTGGATAAATGCGGTGTATTTCTTTTTTGATCCCGAACAGAGCTGGCGCAGTCCAGGGACGTTGAATATTCTGTATCTTATCGACTTTTGTCGCAGTCACCGGGTTGACCTCCTCTATTTAGGGTATTGGATACAAGATGTGAAAACCATGTGCTACAAATCTGCGTTTAAACCGCATGAGCTGTTTATTGATGGCAAATGGCAACAGGTAGATCGGTAGAGGGCACGAGGTGTTTTTACTATGAAGGGTATGTCATTGTTATTTTGGTGCTTTTTGAGTTTTTTTTAGAT
>CALZIH010000095.1 GCA_945787305.1 uncultured Desulfobulbaceae bacterium
ATGGGGTTGGGATCATGTTGTCCAATAACGACCCGGACAATGCCGGCTTCAAGAACAGCATGACTACAGGGAGGAGTCCTGCCGGTGTGGTTGCAGGGCTCCAAGGTCACATATATGGTTGCACCCCGAGCAAGTTCACCGGCATCAACCAAGGCGTGGACTTCGGCATGGGGCGTACCGGCTTTCTTGTGATAACCACGGCCAACAATCTTGCCGTCTCTAACGACAACAGCGCCGACACTAGGATTTGGAGAAGTCCGGCCAAGTCCTTTTCTTGCCTCTTCCAGGGCAATTCCCATAAAAAAAGAATCTTCTGCTGACACGTTTTTACTTTCCAGAAAATCTTATCGGAAAAATCCTCTAGAGCGAATCCTTTTCCCCAAGAAAATTTTTGAGTTCATCCATGAATTCATTGACATCTTTAAACTGCCTGTACACGGAGGCGAATCGAACATAGGCAACCTCATCAAGTTGGGGCAGGGCTTCCATGATCCATTCTCCAATCTGGGCGGTGGTTATCTCTTTGCCACCGGCATCCTGCAATTTACGCTCAATATCATCAACAAATGCATCAATATCAGCCACACTGACAGGTAATTTTTCACAGGCCTTTTCCAGGCCAGTAATAATTTTACCACGATCCCATGGTTCACGACGCCCATCTTTTTTCACTAACATGGGCAGCATGAGCTCTATACGCTCATAGGTGGTAAAGCGTTGTTCGCAGTTCGCACAGGCTCTTCGTCTGCGGGTAATGGTCTTGTCCTTGTTTAGACGCGAATCAATAACTCGGTTATCAAGGTGATCACAATAGGGACACTTCATCGCCTGCTCCTGCGTAGACTACTGATCGTATCGGGGAAGATCAGGATAGATCGGGTAACGATCGCACAACATTCGAACTTCCTGTCGAATTTCACTAAGAATCAGAGGGTCTCGATTGCTGATAATTCGATTGATCCAGTCGGCAATCATCACCATTTCCGGCTCTTGCAGGCCTCGAGTGGTTACAGATGGAGTACCTATTCTGATGCCTCCGGTAACAAAACGTGATTGGGTGTCAAAAGGAATGGCATTTTTATTGACCGTCAAACCGGCATCCTCAAGAAGGTGTTCCGCCTCTTTACCGGTGATCCCCTTACTGTTTAAATCAATCAGCATCAAGTGATTATCGGTACCGCCGGAAACGACACGAAATCCCCGTCGACTCAACTCCGTCGCCAACACCTTCGCATTCTTGACAACCTGTTGCTGATATTCTACAAAATCTTTACCCATGGCTTCTTTAAAAGCCACGGCCTTTGCAGCGATGACATGCACCAGAGGGCCGCCCTGGATGCCGGGAAAAATATTTGAATCCAGAGCCTTTGCATGTTTTTCTTTGGCAAGGATTAATCCTCCCCTAGGTCCACGCAATGTTTTGTGGGTCGTGGTCGTGACAAAATCAGCATAAGGAATCGGAGTGGGATGGACGCCTGCCGCAACCAGACCGGCTATATGGGCCATATCAACCATGAACATTGCCCCAATCTGATCGGCAATCTGCCGGAATCCTTGAAAATCGATAATGCGCGGATATGCACTGGCCCCGGCAACGATCATCTTCGGACGATTCTCAAAGGCGACGCGTTCAACCTCTTCCATGTCTATGGTTTCGGAATCCCGCTGCACACCGTAGGAGATAAAATTAAATAATTTCCCGGAAAAACTGACACTGGCCCCGTGTGTCAAATGACCGCCATGAGCGAGATCCATACCGAGAACCTTGTCACCGGGTTTCAAGGTGGCAAAATAGACAGCCATGTTTGCCTGACTACCGGAATGGGGCTGAACGTTTGCGTATTCGGCGTTAAATATCTCTTTTGCTCTGTCTCGTGCCAATGATTCCACTTCATCGGCATAATCGCAACCGCCGTAGTATCGACGATTCGGATAGCCTTCAGCGTACTTATTGGTAAAAATTGAGCCCTGTGCTTCAAGGATCGCCGGGGAAACAATATTTTCAGAGGCTATCAGTTCCAACTGGTTGCTCTGTCGTTCCAGTTCATACTGAATGAATCGGAATATGTCTGAATCAGCCTGTTCTAATTTGGCCATCATATGCGCCTATCACAAAGTAATTATCGGGCTGCCCGTATCTACGCAGTGACTCGCTCACCAAGTTGACAACTTCATCGGGCTGCCTTCTATCAAAAAACCGGCAGCCTGTACCTCCAGGCCTGCCGGTTCACCACCTCGTGTCCAGATTTGCTTAACTGAACATTTCTATTCGTCGTTGATGCCGACCGCCTTCAAAAGGCGTTTCCACCCAGGTACCAACAATATCAAGAGCGATTTCTATCCCAAGAACCCGACCACCAAGACAGAGAATGTTCGCATTATTATGCTGCCGGCTCATCCTGGCGGTATACGCTTCATGACATAAGGCTGCACGTATAAATCTATGCCGGTTGGCGGCGATGGACATCCCTATGCCTGTTCCACAGACTAAAATTCCGAGTTCACACTCCTCTTCCTGAACCGACGTGCATACCTTTTCGGCAAAGTCCGGATAATCAACGGAATCCTTGGTAAAGCAACCGGCATCCATAACCGTATGTCCCAGTTCCTTCAGGTAGACGACAACGATGTCTTTCATGTCGACACCGCCATGATCACTGCCGATTGCTATCTTCATTATCTTTTGCACCTTTCTAAAGAACTAACTGCTTCATAATGATAACCCCGTTTGTGCCGCCAAAACCGGGCACATAATCAAGATCGCAGTTTGGATCAGGATTGTCGAGATTGACTGTCGGTGGAATGATCCCGTGGAAAAGGGTAAGGGCGGTGAAAGCCGCTTCAATACCCCCTGCCCCACCCAACATATGTCCGGTCATTGACTTGGTCGAACTGATGGAAAGTTTCCGGGCATGATCTTTGAAAACAGTTTTTATCGCTGCCGTCTCACATCGATCATTGAGCGGTGTAGAGGTACCATGGGCGTTAATATAGGAAAGATCTTCCGGATTCATTCCGGCATCCTGCAAAGCCATGGCCATACAGCGGGCTCCTCCTTCCCCGTTTTCAGGGGGTGCTGCAATATGGTAGGCGTCACTGGTCTGACCATAGCCGACAACCTCACCATAAATTTTTGCCCCTCTCGCCTTGGCGGATTCCAGCTCCTCCAGGACAATCATCCCTGCCCCCTCTGCGATAATAAATCCATCACGGTCACGATCAAAGGGACGGGAAGCCCTTTCGGGATCATCATTTCGAGTAGATAACGCCTTCATGGAAGAGAAACCGCCGACCGCCAGAGGACAAATAACCGATTCCGAACCACCGGTTACGACAACGTCACAATCACCGTATACTATATGGCGAAAGGCCTCACCAACGGCATGGGTACCGGCAGCGCAGGCCGTAGAAAGGGCGAGGTTCGGGCCCTTGGCCCCGATATGCATGGAGATGTGACCGGACGGCATATTAGGGATGACGCGAGGAATAAAAAATGGAGTTATCCTTCTCGGCCCTCTCTTTCTATACACATCGTGGTATTCTTCAATGGTGGGTAGTCCCCCCATACCACATCCGGTAATGACTCCAACCCTATGACAATTTTCCTCACTGATGGAAAAGCCACTTTCTTTCCATGCCATATCTGCTGCGGCTACGGCATACTGAACAAAATGATCCAGGTTTCTGGCCTGCTTTTTCTCAAACCAGACAGATGGATCAAAATCCTTCACTTCAGCAGCAATTTGTGCAGCCTGGTCAGCGGCGTCAAAACGGGTTATTGGTCCAATACCGCTTCGGCCTTCAATCAATCCCTGCCAGGTTTTTTCGGTTCCGGTTCCAAGTGGAGTAACAAGCCCGATACCGGTAACCACGACCCTTCGTTTCACAATATCAGCCCTGAGCTATCCTTGAATCTTATTGACGTAATCAATAGCGTCCTGGACGGTGGCAATCTTTTCTGCTTCTTCGTCTGGAATTTCAACGTCAAATTCTTCTTCCATGGCCATGATCAACTCAACAAGATCAAGGGAGTCAGCGCCAAGGTCATCAACAAAGGATGCACCGGCAACAACTTTTTCTTTATCTACACTCAGCTGTTCAACAATAATATCAGACATTTTATCTTCAATTGCCATTTTTTCTCTCCTGCTTTTGGTTGTTAGTTGGTTCTATTCCGAATAGGTGTATCGAACAAGCCACATCCGGAAATTCAGTTTAAAATATTGTGCTCGCCCGTAGCGGTTAATTTCACATATACATGCCGCCATTAACATGCAATGTCTGACCAGTCAAGTAAGCGCTTTCCTCTGAAGCGAGAAAAGCCACACAGGCAGCAACATCTTCAGGCTGTCCGAGTTTTCCCAGCGGAACCTGTGCCTTAATTGCCTCTTGGATGTCTTCGGATAATTCACTTGTCATGTCGGTCACAATATATCCGGGAGCAACAGCATTAACCGTTACCTGCCTGGGGGCAAGTTCCCTGGCCATTGATTTGGTGAGCCCTGTCATTCCAGCCTTGGCGGCACTGTAATTTACCTGCCCGCCATTGCCAAGAAATCCGATCACGGAACTTATGTTGATAATTCGTCCCCAGCGTTTTTTCATCATACCGCGCATGACCGCTTTGCTGCAGAGAAAAGCACCTTTAAGATTTGTATCAACAACACTGTCCCAATCGTCTTCCTTCATCCGGGCCATGAGTCCATCGCGTGTTATTCCTGCATTATTAACAAGAATATCGGGACCGCCATATTCTTCACTCATTGCTTTGAGGGCCTTTTGTACGGCCGTACTTTCGGCAACATTAAACTGGAGAAGGAAACCCTTTCCTCCCAGGTCATTGATGGCCTGGAGCGTTTCTTCAGCGGCACTGGGATTACTGACATAGTTCACCCCCACGGTATAGCCCATGGCTGCAAGTCGCAGGCAAATGGCCCTACCGATTCCCCTGCTGCCACCGGTAACCAGTGCTGTTTTACTCTCCGGACTCATTTGCGGGCCTCCCTGATTTTCTTAGCCAGTATGGGAACAATCTCGAAGAGGTCGCCGACAACACCATAGGTGGCGATATCAAAAATCGGCGCATTTGCATCACGATTAATGGCAACCACGGTTTCCGCAGACTGCATCCCAACTGCATGTTGTATGGCGCCGGAGATTCCACAGGCAATATACAATTTAGGGCAGACGGTTTTTCCAGTCTGCCCAACCTGATGAGGATAGGCTATCCAGCCGGCATCAACGGCTGCCCGGGATGCAGCCAGCGCGCCCCCTAATTCCTCGGCCAGTTCACGGATCAGGTCAAAGCCTTTTTCATCTTCCAGGCCGCGACCGCCGGCAACTAACACTTCAATTTCCTGAATATTAATTTGCTCCTGGTCACCGAGAACAGATTCCAACACCTCGACCTTGGAAACAAACATCTCTGCCGGAATTTCCACATGGACGACTTCACCGGTTCGGTTGAAATCCGGCTCAATCGGTGCCATTACCTTGGGCCGCACAGTTGCCATCTGCGGCCTGGACTGCGGGCACTCAATGGTTGCCATGATATTGCCGCCAAAAGCAGGCCTGGTCTGCAGGAGCATCCCGTCTTCTTCCCGGATAGACAACTGGGTACAATCAGCGGTTAAGCCGGCATTAAGAGCATGCGCGACCTGGGGAATTACGGAGCGACCAATGGCCGTTGCTCCGGCTAAGACGACCTCTGGTTTTTTCTCCTGAATCAACTGCTCCAATACACGACCATATACATCTTCCCGATACTGGCCAAGGCCTGGATTGTCAACGAGATACACCGTGTCTGCGCCGGCAGCGATCAGTTGATCGGCATACTGCTCAACTCCAGCCCCAAGAAGAACAGCACTCAGCTGAACACCTCGTTGATCGGCAAGGGTTCTGCCGACACCAAGCAATTCAAAAGTTACCGGGGCAACATGTCCGTGACGAAACTCGGCAAAAGTCCAGACTCCAGACCAGGCGTCAAGGTCAACGTTCTGTATCCTTTCTCCACCTTCAATATGAAGTGCCACAGGTTCACAATCATCAACACAAATACCGCACAGGGTACAGGTCTCTCCCACCACTGCACAACCATCCACTACGGTGATTGCACCGAAAGGGCAGTTTGCCTCACATACTCCGCAACCAATACATTTATCGCAGTCAACAATTAACATGTTCGCCTCTAAAATCCCAGCCGGAAAATTGTAACTCTTCTGGTTAGTGCAAAAGGAAGCACCGACCTCGGAAAGTAACTGTTCAGACGTGCTCCATATCGGATTCTGCACTTACCCGGGCTAAGCAGATAAACGATTCCTTAGTCCTTCTATATGAGGCTACTTTATTGCCGCAAGATGGAATGGGGCTTAACAGTTACAGAAAATTTCTATTTACAGGTAGGCCTTCAACCGATCGACCAGTTGATCGACCTGTTCTTCGACACTCCCTGAAAAAACCTCTCGATCTCCCCGAGGTTCCGGAGAGAAAACATGCACAACCTGTGTGGGAGAACCGGCCAACCCGATGCATTGGTCGTCAGCGCCGATATCGGCGGCCGATAAGGTTTTGATCTCCGCCTTCTTGGCACGCATCTTCCCTTTTAGGGATGGCACCCTCGGTTCATTGATATCTTTGACAACCGTCAAGAGAGCGGGTAGCGGCAATCGAACGACATCATAGCCATCATCCATCATTCGTTCGACTATGACGCTTTCGGGTGTTGTGTCACGGGTTTTCTGCACACAGGTGACATACGGCAAGCCCATTCTCGTCGCCAGACCGGGCCCGACCTGAGCGGTATCGCCGTCAATAGCCTGCTTCCCACAGAGAACCAGATCTACAGAACCTATGGTTTCAATCGCCTTGGCCAACGTATATGATGTGGCCCAGGTATCAGCCCCGGCAAAGGCCCGATCTGAAACCAGTACGCCTCGATCTGCTCCGCAGGAGATTGCTTCGCGCAGGACAGCTTCAGCCTGGGGCGGTCCCATTGACAAAACAGTTACCGTGCCGCCATGCTTCTCCTTTAAGCAGACCGCTTCCTCCAGAGCATGGCGGTCATAGGGGTTCATAATCGCCTCCACCCCTTCCCTGGCCAGCGTATTGGTTTTCGGGTCAAGCCGAACATCCTTTGCATCTGGAACCTGCTTAATGCAGACTATAATTTCCATGGCTTATCTCTCATAAGGGTTACCTTTCCCATGACAACAGAACAGGTGACGCCAACCGGCTGTTCATGCACTTTTTGCCTTTAACTAACTGTAACGATTAAGAATACTCGCGATTCAACTCCTGGCCAATGACGTTACGCTGAATTTGATTGGTCCCTTCGTATATCTGAAGAATCTTGGCATCCCGCATCATTTTTTCAACAGGGTATTCTTTCATGTAACCGTAACCGCCAAGAACCTGAACCGCGTCCGTGGTGACCTTCATGGCCATATCGGTAGCAAAGACCTTGCTCATCGCCGAGGCCTTGCTCATTTTTTTTGGATTGCCGTCAATATGACGAGCTGCGGCATAAACCAGCGCCCTGGCGGCTTCAAGTTGGGTTGCCATATCAGCAAGCATGTGTTGTACCGCCTGAAACCCAATGACCGGTTTGCCGAACTGTACCCGCTGTTTTGCATATGTCACGGCTTCGTCAACTGCGGCCTGGGCAAGGCCAACACCTAAAGAGGCGATGCCGGGTCGTGAAAGGTCAAGTGTTTTCATGACGGTTATAAACCCGGTGCCCTTCCGTCCAACCAGTCGATCCTTGGGTATCCGGCAATCTTTCATGATAAGCTCGCGGGTGGCAGAAGAACGAATCCCCATCTTGTCTTCTTTTTTACCATACGAAAACCCGGGATCGCCATCTTCGACGACAAAAATCGAAGCACCGCGCGCTCCTTTGGATGGGTCTGTTAAGGCTATTATGCTGTAGACCTGCGCCTCTCCACCGTTGGTAATCCATTGTTTGGTGCCATTTAAGACCCATTGGTCACCGTCAAGGACAGCCGTTGTCTGCACCCCGGAGGCATCACTGCCCGCATTGGCCTCTGTCAGGCCAAAAGCAGCCCAAATTTCACCGGCGGCAATTCCTGGCAGATATCTCTCTTTTAACTCCTGGCTGCCGGCAATCATCACCGGATATATACCAAGGGCATTAGCTGCATAACTCGTGGCAATGCCTACGCAACCGCGGGCAAGCTCTTCCAGGGCCAAAACCATTTCGAAACATCCGCCACCTAGACCTCCATATTCTTCAGGAACAAAGAGGCTGAACAGGTCGGCCTTTGCCATATCGCGTAAGACATCAGTTGCAAATTCATTTTTTTCATCAAGTTCGGCACGAGCGGGAATAATTTTTTCATTGGTCAAGTCCCGCGCCGTTTCGACGATCATCTGCTGTTCTTCAGTTAAAAAATAATCCACAACGACTCTCCTTGTCTACCATTGCATGAGTAAAGCGCCCCAGGTAAATCCTCCGCCAAAAGAACAGAACAACACCTTATCTCCTTCCTGCAGGCTCTCTTGCCTGTTCACTTCATCCAGGGCGATGGGGATACTGGCTGCGGAGGTATTTCCATACTGCCCGACGTTGACATAGACCTTATCCGGAGGAATCGCCAACCGTTCCATTAATTTATTGAGTATACGAACATTGGCCTGGTGCGGAATAACCAGCGTGATATCATCAATGGTCAGATTTTCCTTGGTCAGCAGCTTACTGACGGCATCTTCCATGGAGCGGACCGCAAATTTGAATACATCTCGGCCTGACATCTGCATATAACACCCCTGCCAATTTTCCTGACGAATATCAGGATTCAGGCTTTCCGGGCTATCCATATAAAGAAGATTCCACAATCTCCCGTCTGAAAAGAGCTTCGAAGAAAGGACCCCTCGTGAATCAGAACCGGAAAGGACAACCGCTCCTGCACCATCACCAAAAAGAATACAGGTGTTGCGATCCTGCCAATTAATATGAGCAGAAAGGGTTTCGGAACCAATCAATAGAATTTTCATGTCCGGTTGCCTGGCTATGTAGGAATCGGCTAGATCCAGGCCATACAGAAAACCGGAACAGGCAGCGTTCAAGTCGTAGGCAAAGGCATTATCAGCCCCAATCTCAGCTTGGACAAAGCAAGCGCAGGAAGGCATCATCATGTGCGGTGTGAGTGTCGCCACAAGGATCAGATCAATATCACCTGCAGCAAGACCGGCCATGGTTAACGCTTTCTCGGCTGCACGGCTTGCCAGGTGAAAGTTCTCTTCACCTTTGCCGGCAATTCTTCGTGTACTGATTCCGGTACGGCTGGTTATCCATTCATCGGAGGTGTCGACGATTTTTTCAAGGTCGTTATTGGATAAAATCTTGCCGGGCAGGTAAGAGCCGGTCCCAAGCAGGGCTGCATGTTTCATGGACGGCAGAACTCCCTAGGCGTTATAATCGGCAAGAGCACGGGTAATACCGTCATTTACTTTGTGGGAAACCATGTCAGCGGCAACGAAAACAGCATTCTGAAGAGCAACGGCATTTGAGGTCCCATGGCAAATTATTCCAGTCCCCTTGATGCCGAGAAGCGGCGCACCACCATACTCGGCATAGTCTACCCGTTGCCGGAAACGGGCAAAGGCGTTTTTGATCAACAGATATCCAATCTTGGCCCGCCAGGTTTGCAGAATTTCTGCCTTCAACATCTGCATGGCAGCATCAGCTAGCCCTTCACTGATCTTGAGAGAAATATTTCCGACACAGCCGTCGCAGATTATCACATCCACATCGCCTTTATATACGTCTCGGCCTTCAACATTTCCGATAAAATTCAATGTACTGGCAGAAAGCAATTCATGGGTTTCCTTAACCAGGGTATTGCCCTTACTCGCCTCCTCGCCGATACTGAGTAACCCCACCCTGGGCTGATCGAGGCCATGCAGTAAAGAGGCACAAGAAGAAGCCATTATTGCAAACTGCAGAAGATGCTGGGGTCGACAATCAACGTTGGCGCCGATATCCATTATCATCACCGGCTTCTTGAGCGTCGGGAAAAAACTGGCAATTCCCGGTCTGGATACCCCTTGCAAACGACCGAGCTTGCGAATAGCGGCAGCCATGGTTGCCCCGGAATTGCCTGCAGAGATAACGGCGTCCGCCTTTTTCTCGCGTACGAGTTCAAATCCGACCATGATGGTGGAATTTTTTTTCTTTCGTACAGCATCAACCGGTGATTCAGCCATGCCAACGACTTCGGCAGCGTGCTCAACAAAAAGTCGTGAACGCACCCTGTCGCCGGTTCCGATAATTTCACTCACCTGTTGTGCAAGCAGATCCTCGGGCCCAAGCAGGACAACCTCAAGGTCTTGCCGTTCCTTGAGTGCGGCAATTGCTCCACGCACAGGCAACTTTGAGCCTAAATCACCGCCCATGGCGTCAATTGCAATACGCACGGAGGTCTCTTAGCTCAGCTCGTCCTCAAGGCGTATTACTGTCCGGCCCTTGTAAATTCCGCAACCACCACACAACTGATGGTGCATTTTCGGCTCCCCGCATTCGGAACATCGGCCAACACTTGGCCTGGTGAGAGCGTCGTGGGACCTCCGCTTTCTGGTACGAGATCGTGAATGTCTTCTTTTTGGTAATGCCATGATCTTTCTCCTTCAACCTCTCGCGTTATTTCGAGAGAATTTATTCAATTAAGATGGACCAGTAAAAAGTCTAAAACGTTGTTTGCACTGTACGTAATTACAGTGATATATAACTTTTCCGCTGTCGGTAGCGTGGCTTTTCGAAGTCTCGTTGCACTCGCTATCTACGACACCGACAATTATGACTGCCCTCTTAGACGAGGAGGGCAACTACTCTTTCTTCTTCAATGCAGCAAGCACGGCAAAAGGACTGGCCTTTTCTTGTCCCTTGCACGTACACGAACCGTCATTCAAACTCTCGCCACATTCAGGGCAAATGCCCTTGCATTGTTGTGAACAGGTTTTCTTGAATGGCAGCGCCATATATAATTGTTGCCTGGCGACTTCCTCTAGATCGACAACCGGTTCCGCTAGATCGACAAGGTCTAAATCGCCGGCAGGTACATCCAGTTCTTTAAGATGCCAATGTTCCCGAGCCTGAAACTCAAAAATGAGTTGTATATCCGCCTGTACCCGGAAAGGATATGCAGATAAACAACGATCACAACATAACAACAGGGTCGCTTGCAGACTACCCTGCAGAACAATCCTATTCTCACTTTTTTTATACAGGACACAGGCCATCTCCAAAGGCCCCTGCAGCTCGAATTCCTCTCCCTCTGTCGGCAACGGCATGTTACTGAGCGTATATTTACTGCCGGTAGACGATATGTTCGAAAACGGAACCCTCATGGTACCTTCAACCGCATGTCAGATTCAAAAAGAAATGACTCAACACAACAGTATACACAAAAACCACTGTTTCTGCCATTACAAAATAAGAAATTCCGCAAAAGAAGCCCTCGGAACGAGACAAGGAATCAGAGTTCGTCATTCTTCACCGGAAGGAGCCGGCTAGAATATATTTTGAAATTTCCAGTTGAAGAATACTTACCTTTCAAGCCAATTGATGCGCCCTTGAACGCAACCGATATCAGTGCCTCACGCCTGAGCTCCTGTCATCAAAAACAGGTAAGCGTAGACTCCGAGAAAATCATCTCAACTTTCCACAGTAATAACAAAACGTTCTCAGGATGAAGCTGTTTAGATTGAAGACTTTTAGGGCTGCTTCTTTTAGTCTTTTGCTAACAGCCCAGCCTACAGTCTATAAACCTGGGTTGCGGGCAAAGCCCGCTTTAGAGACTGTAAGCCTCTAATCATTTATAAAACAGTACGGGCAAAAACGCCTAGC
>CALZIH010000096.1 GCA_945787305.1 uncultured Desulfobulbaceae bacterium
CCAGACCAAGGACGGCGACGTCCGCAACGTGTTGCTGACGCTCTCTCGTCTGCGCGCGCCAGACGGTTCACCCATTGGTACTATCGGCATCAGCAAGGACGTGACCCGTGAAATCTCGTTGCAGGACAAGTTGCTTCAGGCCACTGATAAACAGTGGATCATCGTTCAGGCCTGGGGTCGATTTCAGTCGCATGCCCAGCTCTTCGGCCATCTCGCGGTAAAGCATGTCTATTTCATACAAGGTCTCTACGTGATCGGAAACAAAGGAAATAGGTACCATCAAAATATTGCGGCACCCTTTTTCAGCAAGGTCTTTCAGCATGTCCGGGGTTGAAGGTTCCAGCCAGTCCACAGGGCCACTCCGGCTTTGAAAGCAGAGTGTCCCCCGTATTCCTGTCTGTTCTTCCACGGCAGCAATCGTCAGGAGGGTTTCCTTAACATATGGGTCGCCTTCATCGATAAATTTTTTCGGCAGGCTATGGGCACTATATACAACTTCGACCTCTTCGCCGTTAAACTGTGCAACTCCCTCTTGGATTCGTGTTACAAGGCTGTTGATGTAATCAGGTTGCTCCGGCCAGGAGCGGATATCGAGCAGTGGAAGCCGGCAGTCCTTCTGTTCCAGCACGTTGCGAAGGTCGGTCATTGAGGATCCGGTGGTGGCGATAGAGTAGTGCGGGTAGAGGGGGAGGGCAACAAGGCGCTCCACTCCGGCCTCTATCATCTCGGCGAGTACCTCCCCTGCAAATGGGTGCCAGTAGCGCATGCATGGCCGCACTATAAATCGCCCCTCTCCGTTTAAAGAATTTTCAAGTGCCTTGGCTTGTTTGTTGGTGATTTGTAAGATAGGGGAGCCGCCACCAATTTTTTCGTAATTGGCCTTGCTCGCCGGAGCCCTGCGTCGGGAAATCCGTCGAGCAATAAATTTTTGCAGAAAAAACGGCCCGAGACGGATAATCTGTCGGTCGGAAAACAGGTTATAGAGAAACGGTTCAACATCATCCTGTTTCTCGGGCCCGCCGAGATTAAGGAGCAGGACGCCTGTGGTTGATGCTTCATTCATAAAATTGTTGTACCTTGATCAGTATGTTATCAATGGTATAGGGAAAAAACACATTTTGTGCCTTGATTTTTAGTATGGGCAATGCCTATAATGTAGGTATGGCCAGCCTGTATTTTTCTTCATTAACGACCTCCTGTACCTGTTCCCTCTGTTTATATACATTTCCATGTAGTGTTGCAAGAACAGGATTGGTGTGTAATGCAGGTAGGGAAGAAATACGAGCTGGTTTTTCCCAGGCAGCGGCATAGGGTCGCTGGCGACCATAACAGTGGAGGATCTGTATGGAATTGAAAATTGAGGCCAGAAATCTGGATATGCGGAAGGGCTGGCAGGAAAAAATTGAGGATGAGCGTAATAAACTGATCCGACATTATGCCAATTTTGTTCTCCATCTACGTGTAACCATTGAGGCCACCCCGGGATATAAAGAGGGTGGTTTTGAAGTACGCCTGGTAGCCTCAGTTCCCAATGATACCGTGGTTGTGAAACGTTGGGGAGAAAAAGTACGTCCGCTGCTGGTTGAGGCTTTTGATGTGCTCGGACTGCAGTTGAAAGAGATTGTACGCAAAAAACAAAACCACAAGAGTCCCAAAGTTCAGGGAGCGGTGTTGGGAATAAAAAGTAGTGGGACTATTCGCCGCCTCTTTCCCGAGGAATCGTATGGCTTTATTCTTACTCCAGATAAACAGGAGGTCTTTTTCCACGAAGCCTCGCTCAAAGATGTGGGGATGTCCGATCTAGATGAAGGCGATGAGGTATTCTTTGCCATGGAAGACGGAGAAAAGGGGCCTCAGGCTGCCTGGGTAAAGGCGGCTGTTTGATCCTCTGAAGAGTAAATGAGATAAATAACCCCCTGTCCTTTTGGGCAGGGGGTTTTTTTGTTGTGGTCGATGGTGAAAATCGGTTAATTACGTTGCAGCGCAGTGAACTTGATAACAAGTGATATGCCATAGGTTGTCGGTGTCGTAAAAAGCCTCGCCGCCGACGGCGGAAAGGTCATGAGTCATTGTATTTCCAGTAGTGCAAATGTCGTTTTCGACTTTTTACGAGTTCATCATAGGTTGACATCATTTTTATTTTTGGGGAAACGATTCGTCAATGATGCCAACAGGTCGGTATCGGATCTTGTCTCAAGAGGCTAAATTTTTGTCCGGATTTCAGCAAGAAAGGCGCAGCTTGCCGGTGGGTTACTGATTCTCGGTCATCGCTATTAACCGGATAGTGGTTACAGGTTGGCACGCCGGTTGGTTTATTGTGGGTTCTCGACAATGTTGCCGAGGGCAGACTTGTCAAACGGATACAATTGGAGGAGGCAACGGCTGTCCAGGCCAGGAAATCTCTGGGCAGAATGCTGGCAATTTAACATGAGTGTACCGGAAGTTTATCTCGTTGACGGTAGCGCCTATATCTACAGGGCCTACCATGCCATTCGCCCACTGAGCAACAGTGCCGGCTTGCCCACCCATGCCGTTTATGGTTTCACGACCATTCTCCGCCGTATACTTCGGGAAAAGCAGCCGCAATGGCTTGCTGTTGCCTGGGACACGAAGGGGCCGGTCTTCCGGCATAAATTATACCGCGACTATAAGGCCAACCGACCGCCCATGCCTGAAGATCTGGTGCCGCAGATACCTTATATCCACAAAATGGTTGATGCCTATAATATTATCAGTATGGAGCATAACGATCAGGAGGCCGATGATCTGATAGCCTCAGCTGCCCGTCGGTTAGTCGAAAACGGTTGCCGGGTGGTCATCGTGTCTGGTGATAAGGATCTGCTGCAATTGGTATCTGATAAGGTGACGCTGTGGGACCCCATGAATGATAAGCTCATGGATATACAGGGGGTGGAAGAAAAATACGGGGTTCGACCACAACAGCTGCTTGATTATCTGGCCCTTACCGGAGACAGCGCCGATAACATTCCAGGGGTACCCGGAGTCGGGCCGAAAACCGCGCAGAAACTTATAGCTCAATATGGCTCGCTTGAAGGGTTATATGAAGTGGTGGATGGGCTGAAGAAGTCGAAGATGAAAGAGCGGCTTATCCAGCACCGGGATGATGCTTTTCTTTCCAGGGAGCTTGTCCGGCTGTGTGAAGACAACGAGGTGCCCGCTCAACCGGAGGCATATGCTGTTGCTGAGGCAGACAACGCCTCACTGCGGGAATTATTAACGGAGTTGGAATTCACCAGCCTGCTTGCCTCTGAAGTTCCTGCCCGCAAAATTGAAACGGATACGTTTTCCCTGATCCAGACTCGTTCTGCGCTGGAAGAGTTGGTACAGGTGTTGGCTGGCGCCGAGTATGTGGTTGTTGATACGGAGACCAGTTCACTGGAGGCATCAAAAGCCGATATTGTCGGGATTTCCCTTTGTGTTGCGACTGACGCTGCCTGGTACGTCCCCTGTGGTCATTGCAACGATGAAGGCATTCTCTTATCCGGTCAGTTGGATAAGGATATCATCATCTCTGCCTTGAGACCTGTTCTCGAAAACAGTACCCTTCCAAAAATTGGGCATAATTTAAAGTACGATTGGACCGTGCTGGCAAATCCGGAAAATGGCGGGTTGGTTCTGCAGGGGCCGTTGTATGATACCATGATTGGAGGATGGCTGCTGGAGCCTGGCCGCAGATCATACAAGCTTGATGATCTTTGCCGGGAAGTCAACCTGGAGATGACCTCCTCAGGTGACGAGAGGGGCGAAAGGAGATGATGCCTTTTGCCGGGTTGGGCTTGAAGAGGCAAAGGATTATAGTTGTGAAGACGTTTATGGGGCACTAGCTCTTTTTGAACAGCAACAACCGCAGCTTAATGAGTTGGGGTTGTGGAAGTTATTTGCCGAGGTTGAAGGGCCTCTAGTGCCGGTGCTGGCTCGGATGGAGCGAGACGGAGTCTTGGTTGACCGGGACAATCTGCAGGAGCTTTTTGTGGAATTTAGTGATCGGCTTCTTGCCCTTGAGCAGCAGATTTATCAGGTCGCCGGCAAGGAGTTTAACATTAACTCTTCACAGCAGCTGGCTGATATTCTTTTTGAGGAGCTGGAGCTGCCCAGAGGCAGGAAAACAAAGACCGGTTACTCCACCGATGTTAAGGTCCTGGAGCGGCTGAGCTCCCAGCATGAGCTTCCGGCCCTGATCCTGCAATATCGAAACCTGGCCAAGTTAACGTCAACCTATGTCAAGAAATTGTCTTCTTTGGCGGCAAAGGGGAAAGGACGAATCCATAGTTCTTTTAACCAGTGCGGTACCGCCACCGGACGACTCAGTTCTTCCAAGCCCAATTTGCAGAACATTCCGATTCGTACTCCGGAAGGAAAGCGCATTCGTTCGGCTTTTATTGCCAAAGAAGGGTGCATGTTGGTTGCCGGTGATTATTCTCAGATTGATTTGCGGGTTTTTGCGCACTATTCAAGGGATCAGGCGTTGATAGATGCCTTTACGGCAGATCAGGACGTCCACCGGAAAACTGCGGCGGAGATATTTCGCGTTGCTCCGGGACTGGTTACCTCGGAGATGCGCCGGGTGGCAAAAACCATTAATTTCGGTATTGTCTACGGGATGTCAAGTTTTGGCCTGGCCAGTCAGTTGCAGGTAAGCCGCAAGGAGGCACAGATCTTTATCGATCGGTATTTCGACCTCTACGCCGGAGTGAAGACCTTCATGGAGCAAATTATAGAACAGGCGGAACGAGATGGTTTTGTTACGACCTTGCTTGGTCGCCGCAGGCCGTTGCCGGAGATTCACAGCAGTAACCGAACCCGGCGTGAATTTGCACAGCGTACAGCCATTAACACCCCTATCCAGGGGACTGCAGCTGATATTATAAAGTTGGCCATGCTTGAGGTCGACCGCAGGTTGCGAGTTGAGAATTTCAAAGGGCGAATGATCCTGCAGGTGCATGATGAGCTTGTTTTGGAGGTTCCTGAAAAGGAAGTGGAGGCAACATCCCTATTACTCAATGACGCAATGGAAAATGTAATGACGCTTGCCGTTCCTCTGTCAGTCAACCTGCAGGTGAGTCGGGATCTTGGCGTTGGCAAATAAGTCAAATGGTTGTCCCGAAAAGCGGAAATTTTGTCGGCAATAGTCGCTTTTTCAGGAATATTCCCCATGGGTATCGAACGGATAATTTGGTAATTTTTCTTAACCTGTTGGAATGTCAATATTAGTGAGAATGTTTATTGTGTTGGATCGTTTTTTGCAATAAAATGGTTGAGAGAAAAGATGAACGGGAGGTAAAACCATGAGTCCACGTCAAGCTGTTCGCATTCTCATGCTGAGTCCCATTTATTTTCGCCTACGACCTGTTGACCGATGGCGGTTAGTTTGCGAATATTGTAAAAAGATTAATAAAACTAAGGTCTAGAAGATAATTTGTTTATCTGCTTGAGTGTCTATGGAGAATGCATTGAATGCTCGTTCTGAGCGACGTAGCCATACTCGTTTCCGGGTTAAGGAAGGTGCAATGGCGTTTCTCGGTACAACGCCGGGAACAATTGTTGATATTAGCGAACGCGGAATGGCCATTCATTATGTTGTCTTTGAAAGAGAGCCGGAACGTCAATTTCGGCTGGATATCTTTTTTGCCGCCGATGATTTTTATCTCTCCGATCTCCCATCGGAAATAGTTAGTGACACGCTGTCATTGTCGGACTCACCGTTTAGTGCCGTTCGGGTCCAGCGCCTGGGTATTCGCTTTGGCGAACTTGATGACGAACAGCAGAGACGGCTGAAATATTTTATTTTGCACAATACAGTTGCCGAAGCCTGATTCTGAGTTGAGGCACCCTTGAGCCGCTTGTTTCTTCCTCTTCCTCCTTTTCTAGAAGAATTCTCTCCTTTCTTTTTATCGTAATTCTTGGCCGGATAGGAATCTTCTATCGCTAGAGCATCGGTGACGATGCCATATCTGTAATTCTATTTCGTCAGTCACCATTGTGCCGGGGTGGGTCATGTTGTGTATTTTATACCGACCTCCCTGAGGCGTATAGGGATACTGTAAAAAGAGCCGGGGGAGCACAATAGAAAATTGAACGGGTTCATGAATTGTGTTTCAGGGGATATCTTGGAGTGGCTCCCTGCTGTGATGCCACCCATGCCCCGTTTTTGTTTGCCGCCAGCAGGGATTCTCCAATTGGCAGGTCTGATAAATAGCTGTTGATCAGGGCGGCAAAAAAGGCATCGCCGCTCCCCACCGGATCGGCAACCTGTACAGGGAACCCCTGGTGTTTAACGTGTTCGTCCATGGTGATAAGATGAGCTCCGTTGCCGCCATCTGTCACCGCCAGCAGTGACAGGTTAAAGGTGGTAAGCAATTCGCGGCTAATACCCTCCACTCGCCCATCGTCATTTTTCAAGAACCATGTAGCCAATGTCTTGAGTTCATCTCGGTTGACTTTGACTATAGTAGCAGAATGGAGGGAACTACGGACCGTATCGGGCGGTGTGTATGGTGGGCGCAGATTGACATCGTAAAATTTTGTGTCAGCCTTTTGCAGAAGGCTGTGCAGCGACCTCCGGCTAACCTCGTTTCGTTGGGACAGCGTTCCAAAAACCAGGTGAAATGGTTCATCCTTGAGCACTTGCAGCGTGGCTTCCAACTCTATATTATCCCAGGCAGCAGGCGCTGCAATTTCAAAATGCGGCTCATTGTCCCGGTCCAGTGAAACCACTACCCGTCCCGTCGGAAGATTGCTGTCCTGCTGAATACCATTGACCGCGAGGTCAAGTTCTTTTACCTGTTCCAGGGTTTTTTGTCCCAGGGCGTCTCGACCTATCCTGCTGACAATCCGGACCGGTTGGCCTGAGGCCTGCAGGTGGTAGGCAACGTTTAATGGCGCCCCCCCCAATATTTCAGTATTGTTAAATTGGTCCCAGACAATTTCTCCAAAGGAGACAATCAGTTTCTTCATTTCGTTCTCCTGTATTGCTGGCGATATTTTAGCTTGTGACTACCATCAAAACTCAGCTATTAAGTAGAAATGCCAGTGCGGCCTTCGATGTAGGGGACTGAAGTTTTTCACCAATCCGGGAGACGGATTAACTATTTATATTAATATGACACAACGAGTTAAACAGATATTTGTGGTGAAAATTATTCTGTCCCCGGTATAGAAAAATAAAATCAGTCCCCTCGCCAAGTAGGGACAGCTGAACTTTGATAAACTCGTAAAAAGTCCAAAACGTCGTTTGCACTGCACGAAAATACAATGAGTTACAACCTGTCCGCCGTCGGTGGCGAGGCTTTTTACGACACCGACAACTTTGATGGTAATCACATTTTAGTTACCATAATAACTGATATTCAGTAAACTATAGAGAAATGCGCTTGTCGGTGCAACTGGAATGTCGTGATTATCGTGGACGGTCGGTCTTGTGTCGACCTCGTAAGTCAACGATTGGTATCACGATGTATTCCTACAGCATTGTGGGGGTATTGAAGCCAAATGCGATCAGGTCTTATGAATGATTTTTCCGAGTTGCGTAGAGTAACAGGTATTCAATTTGTAGGGGAAAGAACATGTTGCAGAAGCTAATGGCCTATGTACGGGAGAACCGTGAAACAGTATACAGCCTGTTTCGATGTTACCAGAGTCGTGGCAAGACGCTCATACTCGGCAGCGAATTGTGGGATGAATTCCATGTGTTCTGTCAAGAGTGCCGCGATGCCTCTGGCTTGGACGAATCCCCCCTTGCTGATGCCCTGAAAAAGACCCAGGAGGCTGCGGTTGTAGATCCCTGGTTCTACCTTGATATCCGCCCCAGTGTCGCCAAATGGCATTATCTGCGTTACCACTTCGAAACAATGTCGTTCGAGGAAATTTCCGTCTCAGAGTTTTTGGCATTTAAAGAAAGCCTGATTAACAACGGCAGAGAAGAATCGATTTTAGAGGTTGATCTGGCTCCTTTTGAACGGGATTTTCCAAAGATGAGCCAGACCCGATCCATTGGGCATGGGGTGGAGTTTTTAAATCGCAAGTTTTCAAGCCGCCTGGCTAGTGAGTTGACAAAAGGAGATGAACTGCTGCTGTCCTTTTTACGGGTGCATGGATATCGTGATACACCGTTTATGATTAACAACAGTATCACGACCGTCAAGGAGTTGCGTGGTGCATTAATGCAGGCTGTGGAGCACCTCGAGCGTCAGTCGCGAGGACTGCAATGGCATGATCTTGAGCATGATCTTCGGGTCATGGGTTTTGAAGCGGGGTGGGGAAGAAGTATTGACGGCATCAAGAAAACAATGATGATGTTGTCTGATCTTCTCGAGGCTTCTGATCACCAAAATCTGGAAAGATTTCTTGGTCGGATTCCCATGATTTTTAATATGGTCATTCTCTCGCCCCATGGGTATTTCGGTCAGGATCATGTCCTTGGCCTGCCAGATACCGGCGGTCAGGTAGTCTATATTCTCGATCAGGTTCGTGCCCTGGAGCGAGAGATGAAGAAACGCATATATAACCAGGGCCTGGATGTGGATCCCCAGATTCTGATTTTAACGCGTCTCATCCCTGAGGCCGGGGAGACAACATGCAATCAGGAAGAGGAGTTGGTGAACGGGACAGAAAACGTCCGTATTCTTCGTATCCCTTTCCGTCAGGAAGACGGATCGGTTCTTCGTCATTGGATTTCTCGATTTGAGGTCTGGCCGTACCTGGAAGCATTTGCCAAAGAAGCGGAAAAAGAGGTTTTATCCAGGCTCGGCCGTCGTCCGGATCTGGTCATCGGCAACTATTCAGACGGTAATCTGGCTGCGACTTTACTTGCGCGGCGGCTTGAGGTCACGCAATGTAACATCGCCCATGCCCTGGAGAAAACGAAATACCTATATTCGGCCCTCTATTGGCAAAATATGGAAAAGCCGTATCACTTTTCCTGTCAGTTTACCGCCGATCTGATTGCCATGAATTCGGCAGACTTCATCATTACCTCATCGTACCAGGAAATTGCTGGGTCGAGCGATGTGGTCGGGCAGTACGAAAGTTATAGTTCTTTTACCATGCCGGGCCTACAGCGGATTATTCACGGCGTAGATGTGTTTGATCCGAAATTTAATATCGTTTCACCAGGCGCGGATGCAGAGGTATATTTTCCTTTCAGCGAGCATGATCGTCGTCTTGTCGGGTTGCATGGAGAGATTGAGCAGTTGATTTTTGGCAGGGAAGAATCCGATAGCCGAGGTTGGCTTGATGATAAGGAAAAACCAATTATTTTTTCCATGGCCAGACTGGATCACATTAAAAATCTTACCGGCTTGGTACAATGGTTTGCAGAAAGTGAGGAGCTACGCAATCTCGCCAACCTTCTGATTATTGGGGGAACTGTCCATCCTGATGACTCCGGTGACAGTGAGGAGCGAGAGCAGATTGAAAAAATGCATGAACTCTTTGAGCAGCACGATCTCGCAGGGAAGGTTCGTTGGCTTGGTATGCGCCTGGATAAGAACCTCTCCGGTGAATTGTACCGGTACATTGCAGACCATAAAGGGGTCTTTGTTCAGCCTGCTTTTTTTGAAGCTTTCGGCTTGACGGTAATTGAGGCTATGGCTTCAGGATTACCGACCTTTGCAACAAGGTACGGTGGTCCGCTGGAGATCATCGAAGACGGGGTTTCTGGATTTCATATTGATCCCAACCATGGTGCAAGGGCTGCCGAAATCCTGGTTGAGTTCTTTCTGCGCAGCCTGGAAACCCCTTCCTATTGGCAGCAGCTTTCCCAAGGGGCGATCAAGCGGGTAGAGTCAAAATATACCTGGAAACGATATGCAAAGCGCCTGCTTTCTCTGACCTGTATTTATGGCTTCTGGAAATACGCTACCAACCTGGAGCGGCAGGAAACACACCGTTATCTGGAAATGCTTTATCATCTCCAGTTTAGACCATTGGCCTCTTCAATCAGCCACGAGGACTAAATAAAACCGTAATGGCTAAGGCCATCAATGATGCCGGCGGCGTAATTTTGAGGGCTGAAATAAATATTTCTTCGGCCTTGTAGCTTCTCCAGTTCTTCACTGTAGTTGCCGACAACCAGACCGCGGGCCTTGCCGGAAAGCATATCTTCGTCGTTGCCGGAGTCTCCTGCAACCATCACGTTGACCGGTGAAAATTCATATTTATACATCAGGTAATCGATGGCCTTGCCTTTTGAGGCTCGGACAGGAACAATGTCGAGGAATTGCCCGTGTGAGAAGATTACCTGACAATGGAGCCCTGCTACCTCGAGTAAGTAATACACCCAAAAAAGATAATCATAGTCATCAGCCATATAGTAGCTGATTTTATGGCTTCGTTGCCCCTCGGATTCTTGGAAGGTAAGAAATTCGATTTGTCCCAATACTTCTTTGATCTCTTCCGGTTTCCATTGATAAGAAATATATCGATGCCACCCTTTGTCCATGCGCAGATCAGGGCCATAGTAGATTTCGGTGCCCACTGAGCAGATGATGATATCGGGCATGGGGATGTTGTGTTCGGTCATGGCCTCAATGGTGAGCTCAAGGCTGCGGCCGGTAGACATACCCCAGGCAAGGTGGTTACTGTTACTTTCAAGGAGAGTAAAAAGCTGGCGCATGCCAGTGTCGTCACCGACCAGGGTGTTATCGATATCGCTGATCATCAACCGGTGCAGGCTGGTGAGTCGTTTGCCGAATGAGGGCCTTGATGGTGTTATATCAGCTTCTTTGGAAATTTCTGTTGTTTTTGTCATAGTCGGTAAGAGCTTGGTGAAGCTGTGCATGGTCTTTTCACAGTGTGCCTGCCAGGAATAGTGGCTACGCACCCCGTTGATTCCATTGTTTGAAAAGGTATTCCATATCTCTTGGTCAACAAGAATGGACAGGATCGCTTCGGCAATTTCAGGTGCATTGCTCGCGTCAACCAGAATACCGTTGTTGCAATTTGCGACAATGTCAACGGGACCGCCGTCATTAGTGGCGACGATGGGCAGTCCGCTGGCAGACGCCTCGATCAGGGTTAGGCCGAAAGGTTCAGTCATGGCGGGATTAACGAACACGCCGCGGCTTTCCGCACATAATCTGTAAAGCTCTGGAACTTCGGC
Source organism: uncultured Desulfobulbaceae bacterium (assembly GCA_945787305.1). Classification (GTDB taxonomy): domain Bacteria; phylum Desulfobacterota; class Desulfobulbia; order Desulfobulbales; family Desulfobulbaceae; genus DRLX01. The sequence continues at coordinate 11,120 of CALZIH010000096.1, forward strand.
AGCAAAGCTATGCTTTTTCGGGATAGCCAGCTTGCCGTAAAGGTCAAATCGGTCCATCTGAAGAAGCATTTCCGTCAGGGCCGACTGCTCGTTTTCCTCCATCGTTACAATATTGCTACGGATACCGGCAAAAATGGCGAGGTTGGCAATGGCCGATAGCTGTTGGTTCGTTCCATATGCCTCAATCAGGCCTGTAATGTTTTTTCTGTGATCAGGACGGCATAGAGCGAGGATAAACGGTTTTTCGGGGTGAGCCCAGAAACGGTGGAGTTCTTCCAGCAGGGTGAATCTTGTCTGCTTGACCTCCTCATTGAGTATACTGCTGTCAAGCTGTGGGTCGTAATAAGGGTAAAAGGCTTGCAGGTCAATGCCGGGCGGGATGACGCTGAACCGGTTATGGGTGCTGTTGTCATAGAGACCGTATTGTTTGTCGATTTCCTGCTGGGTCGAGGTGACGATGAGTCGTGCTTTGCCGATGATCTCTTCTTCTATGTGGATACGAGTGTTGATTTTATACTGTCTGTCAATTTTTGCTTCGGTAAGACCGTCGCCCAAGAGTTTGGCTTTTTTATTGCGCCCCATGGAATGACCGGTGAAAGCAAATGGGGTGTCAAATGCGGAGGCAAGCTCCATGGCGATATAACCACCATCGGCGTAATGGCCATGAAAGAGATCGGGATATGAATTCTGGGACTTGAGAAACCGTATTGTCCTGTCAATAAACTCTTCAAGGTGAGGCCAGAGGAGTTCCTTGCGGATATATTTTCGGCCACCGCAGCGGATGCGAACAATTCTGGCGTTTTCGGAGAGCGGTTCAATGGGTTGGGCATAGTCGGACCCAACGGTTTTGTCGTGAATGAGTCTGGTGACCAGGTCAACCTGGGCTACATCATCCCGTTCGCCAAGTGCCCTTGCGAGCTCCAGAACATATTTGATCTGGCCACCGGTGTCGCCACTGAAGCCGGTTTCGCGGACACCCTCGCCGTCCCGATAGAAACCACCGATGTGATAACTGATCGAGTCATCAATAGCACCACCGTATTCGAAATCCGTCCGGAACTCTTCGTAATCGGCACCGAAGCTGACACCGATGCTGCCTGCATCGTCACCGCCGGTCTTGCTGATCATATTGATGATGCCACCCGGCGAGTTGCTCGCGAAAGTCGATGCCGAACCGCCGCGGATACTCTCGATTCGATCGATGCTCCAGTCGGTTCGCAGCCAGTTGTCGGTATTGCCGAAATTGATATCGCCATATTCGGTAACGGGCAGGCCGTCTTCGTGAATCTGCATGTACTTGGAACCGCCGGTCGCAAGCGGAATACCGCGAATCGTCATGTTCGCGTTGCCGCCGCCGCCGGACGATTCAGCGCGTATGCCAGGCAGGCTGCGGAACAGCTCCGCGGTCGAACGCGGTGCGAAGTTGACCTTTTCCTCAGCCGGTAGAGAACTAACCGAGACGCTGGCCTCGAGTTTCGTCGCACCGCCGCGAGGAACGCCGGTTGTGATGATTTCTTCGATCACCTCTTCCTGTGCAACAGCGTCGGTAGCCGGAAGGGTGAGAGTTAGTGCGATTGCCGCTGCGAGCGCGATACCGCTATTCTGGATACGGAATGTCATTCGATGGATCCCCCGTGCTTGATTAATTTGATGTGGTTGGACTGCATCCCCTTCCTCAAATCTAAGAAATAGTGCAATCGATTGCAAGAC
>CALZIH010000097.1 GCA_945787305.1 uncultured Desulfobulbaceae bacterium
AAAGACAATAGAATCAAAGGATTCTGGTGTTCAACCGGGTTATCTGAGCATGGGGTTCATTTCTGGTCGGACTCAGCGGATACCTTGGTGGAGCGCAACCTGATTATCGACTGTGACCGTGGCATAGGTTTTGGCCTGGGCAGCAGCGGTCATCAGGGCGGCATAATACGTAATAACATGATCTATCACCCGGAGGATCATGGCCACAGCGATGTGGGTATCGGCTTGGAATCGGCCGCAGATGTGCAAGTGTATAATAACACCATCTTTCATGACCATAGCTATCCCAATGCTATTGAGTATCGATTTACCAAAAGCACCGGCCTGACCATTGTTAACAACCTGACTAACCGAGCTATAACTTCAAGAAATGGGGGGAGTGCTACCCGCATCGCAAACAATGTAACCAGTGCCTCCAGCGATTGGTTTGTTAATCCCAACGGCGCCGACCTGCACTTGGCAGCAAAAAGAAGTGGTGTCGTTGATGCCGGCGCCGCGATGAATGGATTGAGGGATGATTTCGACCGGGCTTTGCGTCCGCAGGGATCAGGCATTGATATCGGAGCAGATGAGTATGGAGCATCTTCAACTTCTTCGCCGATTACAGGCGGTAAGGCTTTTTCGTGGATGTCTTTGCTCTTGCTGGACAGGAGTGCCGTTTCCAACTGAATATTTGCCTGTCGGCCCCAACAGGAAAGCCTGCTTTTTTTTTTACACTGTAGCTGGGGAAAATTGGCAGTATAGTCTCTGAAAATTTACGCTACATCAATAGACTCCAGCTTACCTTTACGAAAGGTTGTACCCCATGCGAACATTGTCTCTTATTCCTCTATTTATCCTCTGTTGCGTTCTGCCGCTCAGCGCTGCTGTTCAAGCGCCGGTTTTAAAATGGAAGGAGGGAGGATGTTATTCTTCCTGGTGCGAAACCGGTTGGTATTCATCTCCGGCGGTTGCGGATCTTGACGGCAACGGGACCATGGAAATAGTAGGTTCCGCTTACTCCGTTGTTGCCCTTCAAGGTGCAACCGGTGAGGTGATATGGCGGGTTGATTCCGGCAAGGATCGTAACAGTTCGCCCGGCTACAGTCATAGGACCTGGCCCGGAATATGGATCGAGGATGTTGACGGAGACAGTAAGCCGGAAATCATTACCGCGCACAGTGGTGGCTATGTTTCCGTCTACAATAATAACGGCTATTTTAAAGCAGGGTGGCCACAACGTCCCACCAAAAACGAGTTGAGGGGATTGGTGGTCAACGATATTGACAGAGACGGCACCGCTGAAATTATTGTTACTGGTGCGACCTACGGCAAGACCAATACCTGGGTCTTTGAACATAATGGCGTCTTGCGTCCTGGTTGGCCGCAATTGAATGGCGGTTCCGGCTCAGCATATGGTATTTTCAACGACAATGCCTGGGTTGACGACCTTGATAACGACGGTCTGTCCGAAATTGTTGTTCCATCCGATGTAACCACGCTTTGTGCCTATCGCCCTAATGGTGTTCAGCTGGATGCAAGCGCCATCTATGATGGTAAAAAATGGGGCGGGGTTGGTACCTGGGAAAGTCTGAAGACGGAGCTGAGAGGGTGGGGCAGGTGTAATGGTGTCCGTTCCGAAAGTTATCGAAGTAACTTTGCCCATGGGGCCAGTGTGATAGCTGATGTCGATGGCGACGGCAAAAAGGAAGTGGTGGTTACCGGCAACATGTACAATTGTGCCGTCGGTCACCCGCCGGGAAAGTACACATCCCTCTTCATCTTCAATGCCGACCGCAGCCGGTTCAAAAAAGGGAACTGGAACTGGGAACAGGCACCGGTGAATACCGGCGCGCCCTTGAGTGAGTCCTACAGTACCATTGAACACTGTCAGCCCAACCCTGTGGTTGTCGATCTTGACGGCGACCGGAAAAAAGAGATTCTCTTTGCAGCCTATGACGGGAAAATGCACGCCTACTGGCTGGATAAGAGCGAACATCATAACTGGCCCTATTCCATTTACAACAAGGCCGAAGGGTTTTATCGTTTTGGATCAGAACCCGTGATTGCAGACCTTGACCGTGATGGCTGTAGCGAGGTCATCTTCACCTCCTGGGTGCAAAAGATAACTTCCGGCATGCGTCTGGGGAAACTTCATATCTTGGATTGCAAAGGGAATGTCCTCCACGAACAAAATCTGCCACCGGCAAAATCGTCGAGCCGTCATGAAAACGGTGCGCTACCGGCGCCTACCATTGCCAATATTGATGGAGATCCAGACTACGAACTTGTAATCAATACCATTAACTCAGGATTTATCGCCTATGATCTGCCCGGATCAGCCGGGGCCAGAATACTGTGGAAAAGCGGACGAAACCGGGGAGGGAAAATGCAGGGAACAAACGGTTCAGTTGCCCCGATTATGCATTTGATTTTCTCAACAGGTAACCAGAATCCGTGACTGAAAACCATCGATTTCCGTATATTTTTTTGTGATTACCATCAAAGCTCAGCTGTTCCCACTTGGCGAGGGGACGGATTTTATTTTTCTATACTGGGGATAGAGTAATTTTCACCACAAAAATCTGTTTAACTCGTTGTTTCATATTAATATAAATAGAAAATAGTTAATCTGTCTCCCGGATTGGTGAAAAAAATTCAGTCCCCCTGGCATGGCTACTTAATAGCTGAGCGCTGATGGTGATCAGCTAATTGCCTGATATCGTAGGAGAAGTTTTAGTTGCGTGTGGTTTGGCAATTTCATCTGTTCGCCCTTCGGGGCGTCCGGTAGCAGCTCGTCTGCTTCGAAGTCTCCGCTATCTGTCATCAACCATACGATATCACTAATGGTTGAATTGTGTACCTACTCATTTTCAATGCCATTCTATTTCTTCCATAACTTTTGCTTTCATCAAATTCATTTTTCGCAAGCGAATCCTGCCACGTTAAATGCAAATGTTATTATGCAATTAGGGCAACATTGCAAACTTGTTTGACAAGCAATGTCAGGTCAGCTAGGCTTAACAATTAAGCTAACACCGAAACCAACCACAGAGGAGAACAAGAATGAAAGGAACATCTTTGAGAAAGGTCTTTTCGGCATTAATCGTATTGACAATGGTATTTTCTATCTCCACCTTTGCTGCGGCTGAAAAACTCCGTGTTGGTGTAGATACAGCTTTTGTACCTTTCGAGTTTAAGGGAAAAGATGGAAAATATACAGGTTTTGATGTTGATTTGTGGGCAGCTATAGCCAAACGAATTGATGTTGAATATAAATTGGTGCCGATGGATTTCAACGGTCTCATCCCCGGTTTGACAACGGGTAATCTTGATGTTGTTCTTGCCGCCATTTTCATCAAATCCTCCCGCGAAAAAGCTATTGATTTCTCCCACCCCTATTTCAGAGCCGGCCTGAAAGTGATGGTTCGGGAAGACAACACTGACATTAACGGCCCTGCAGACTTGAAAGGTAAAGTTGTAGCGGTAAAAACAGGAACAGCCACTGTCGATTACGCCAAAACACTTGGTGCCAAAAAGCTCACTCAATTCCCCAATATTGATCAGGCGTATATGGAAGTTGCAACAGGTGGTGCCGACGCAGCCATGCACGATACCCCGAATGTCCTCTACTATATTAAAACGGCAGGGCAAGGCAGGGTTAAAGCTGTAGGAGCAGATGTGAAAGCCGCATTTTACGGTATCGGCTTCCAGCAGGGAAGCCCGCTGCGCGATAAAGTGAATGTTGCCCTTCTTGAGATGCAGGAAGACGGAGAATACGACAAGCTGTACATCAAATGGTTTGGCTCAGCTCCAGAATAAACCTGCGAGGATACCGAAACTAAAAGCATAAAAGAGGCGACCGGGTAAAATTGCCAGGTCGCCTTTCTTTTTTCATGTCTTTTATATTTTCATCCTGAAAAGGTGACAAGGTTCCTTATCAAAATACCTAATTCAAACTGAACCTTTAGAAGCTTTCGCTGCACTCAATATACAATGGTAAAAATCTATGGGCTTTGAATTTCAATACATCGTAGAAGCTTTTCCCGCCTTGATCGAGGGTGCCAAACTGACATGGTACATTACTATACTCGGCATCATCGGAGGCTTGGTTCTAGGAACCATTGCGGGAATATTGCGACTTGCCGGGACGGAGGCTGTCGGAGGGGAAAGCCACGGCATATCACATCTCTTCTGGATGATCGGCCAAAAATGCTCTGTCGCCTATATCGAACTCATCAGGGGAACACCGATTATCGTTCAGGCAATGTTCATTTATTTCGCCTTGCCCATGCTGATAGAAGTCTCCACCGGTGTGCGGGGCGTTCGCCTGGATGCCCTCACCGCTGCAATTATTACCATCATAATAAACGCGGGTGCTTATATTGCTGAAATTGTACGTGGCTCGGTACAGTCGGTAAACAAAGGCCTGATCGAGGCCGGGATGTCCATGGGAATAACCAGGTTCCAACTCATTGCGAGTATAATTGGCCCCATTGCATTCAAGCGCTCTATCCCACCTTTAGGTAATCAATTCATCATCAGTCTAAAAGACACCTCACTCTTCATTGTTATAGGTGTTGGGGAACTTACACGGCAAGGCCAAGAGATTATGGCTAGTAATTTCAGGGCACTGGAAGTCTGGTCGGCCGTTGCAGTGTGTTACCTGGTTATGACGGCAACTCTTGCACTTTTTATGAAATACCTTGAGCGGAGGCTTAAAATAATATGAGCAGCATGATTGAATTCAAGAATGTCTGCAAGAGTTTCGGCGATGTTGAAGTGCTCCACAATGTCGACCTGTCGATAACTGAAAAAGAGGTGGTGGTTGTGGTCGGACCATCAGGTTCAGGAAAATCGACCCTGCTTCGCTGCATTAATGGCCTCGAAACCATCACATCGGGAGACTTGGTAGTAAACGGCATTCACCTGCCAGGGCAAAAAAAGCTGATTCGGGAGATCCGCAAAGAGGTTGGAATGGTTTTTCAGCTTTTTCATCTCTTTCCGCACATGACAGCCCTTGAGAACGTGGCATTCGGCCCAAAAAAAGTGCGAGGCGCTTCCTCTAGTGAAGCAATGGAAATAGCTGAAGATCTATTGGAAAAGGTAGGGCTTACCGACAGAGGGAGTCATCTTCCGTCTGAACTTTCAGGCGGGCAGCAGCAACGAGTAGCTATTGCACGAGCTATGGCAAACAAACCCAAAATCATGCTTTTTGACGAACCTACCTCCGCGCTTGATCCCGAGCTTCGTGAAGAAGTTCTTAACGTAATGACCAAGGTGGCGGAAGAGGGCATAACCATGGTGGTGGTCACCCATGAAATGAGTTTTGCCAGTAAAGCGGGCTCTCGCCTTTTATTCATGGATGAAGGCAAAATCTCGGAAGACGGCGATCCGCACACTTTGCTGAAATCGCCTCCTTCAGAAAGGTTAAAGGAGTTCCTGCAGCACGTTGGCTATTAACTTGCCATCCAGGCCAGGTTGCCGGGGGTACCTGATTACGTCATTTTACCCGTTGACAATGCTGCCTTTCCAAGCAGCTGGTTCAGCAGGGTAGTAATGGCAATATGTGTTGACACAGGAGTCAATTGATATGCAATTGGAAACTAAAGACTATTCTTGATTATACGTAATAAATCAGTTGCCATGTAACCCTAATCTTCAGATGGAGTAGTCCTGTTGTAGGACTCAAGGTGATCGTGCTTACCGGGTAATGATAAGGGTATTCTCAGGCGAATATCAGGAGTTTGTTAACACAAAATCAAAAATCAGGTTTGCGGCATCTTCATGTGTATTCATTGCAAAGGTGTTCAGTACCCAGCGCATGCCTTCGTTCATGGAGGAAAAGTTTTCCTGCCTGGGTTCCGGCAACTGTGAGGTGAAGGCAAGTGTTTCGTTCATGGTTGCATGGATGTTGCCGTTGTCGTTGATGACTTCGCCTACGGGGCTTTCCGGATGATTGGTTGTATAGATGATAAAATGTTTGACGCCGCCATCAATGGAATAGTTGATGGTCATTCGCTGTTTCTGTCCGTTATCGGCAAGTTTGCGTTGCACCATCTCCAGCCGGGCAAGAACCACGTCGTCAGGTCCGAGCCCGGTATCATCTTTGTCCCGATCTGATTTGCCGCTGCGGCTGAGGGCCTTGTTATACCACTCCTCTGCTTTTTGGTAATCGACAGCCACGCCTTTACCATGCATATAGTAGTCGCCAATCATGAGCGGCGATACAAAATCAGTCGGATTCTCAGCAGCCTTGACAAGCCATCGCATAGCCTTGGGGTAATAACCCTGATCATTTGACAACGTTCCAAGCTGACTCATGGCCGATAAATCTCCGGCGGCAGCGGCTTTTTCATACAGTCGGCCTGCTTTTTCGTTGGCGTTGTCAGTGGCAACAATTCCTTCAAGATAGAGAAGGGCGAGATTGTTCAGTGTCTCCGGTGCAACCTCCTCTCCTTTTTCCACTGCCGCTATCACGGATGTGAAGTAGGATGTGCCGGTGGTCTGGTCCGGGGTGACATCCTCCTGCAGACATTCTTTCTGCTCGGTATTGGAAAGGGCATAACCTGCAGGAAGATCAGAGGAGTAGAGTTCGGCAAGCAGCAAGTCGGCCCTGGTGTGCCCGAGCCCGGCCGCACGTTCGATAAACTTGAGCCCGGTTTGACGATAGCTTTGTTTATCGTTGCAGGTGTATTCGGTTCCGCGGATGAAATATTGGTCGGCATTGCAACGCCAGCATATTTTATAACTGAACTGGCTGAATATAAAAATTCCGGCCGCTAGTACGGCGATGATGACCAGGGTTATGATGATGCCTGTCTTTTGCATGGGCTATACTCCTTTATACCAACCGGTAATCAATCCGAGGGCAACAACAAATCGTGCGGGTTGCCATGACAGTCAAGGCAGCTTTCAAAATCCTGCACCATTTCCTGCGGATGGGGAGCGCCATGGCATTCCTGACAGGTCGGCACATAGCCGTGCCGGTCTGAATGGCACAGTATACATTTCAGTTTATTATGGTCAACCCTGCCGCTCTCCATACGTTTACCCGCATCGGCATGGCAGGTTGTGCAGAAGGGTTCAAGGGTCTTAAGGGTGAGACTGGCCACCGGAGCATGGGGTACGGTATGGCAGGCCTTGCAGGTTGACATTTGATCACTGTCCCCATGGGGCGCTCCATGGCAATCCGCACAGGCAGGCAACACATCCTCATAGGCTAATCCACGACGAAAACTGTGAAAGGTCTCATGGCATTCCCGACACTCAAGGCGGTGTGCCCCGCGGCCGTTTTTAATCGACATGAATATGTCATAATGGCAGCGGGCGCATTCGACGGTGGTCATCTCGTCTGACATCTTCTCCACCTCCTGACTATACGAGTCTCCTTCAGTTGCCAGGGAGGTGGATGCAGTGGCAGCAAGAACCGCCAGGCATCCGGTCAGCAGAACCGATGCAAACAGGCCGGATAATACAATCCCTTTGCTTTGCATATTATCCTCGTTCCTCGGTCTTATTTCTTTTTCAGGTTATGCGGATTGCCGTGGCATTTATGACAATCCGGAAAACGCTTATGCATCGGCGCGTCATGGGGTTCACCATGGCAGGTCTTGCAATCCTGGATGACCTTGTGCCGTCCTTTATGGCAGTATACGCACTGCAGCTTACCGTGTTTACTCGTGTCCACCTTCTGGCTGCTGTTCTGCTCTTCATGACAGCTGCCGCACAGTTGGGAAGGCACGTTTTTTCCAAGTCTAGGCGGTGTCGGAGCATGATGCTGGTGACACTTGAGGCAGTCACTGGAACTCATGTCACTGGAATGTCCGTCATGGCAACTCAAACAGTCGAGTTTTTCCCCGTGGCTGGGATGACATTCGGTGCATTCCTGTTGGGCATGGGCGCTTGGAAAGCGCTTCATTTTTTCACCCGCTTTCTGGTGACAACCAAGACAGACGCCACGCAGGTCATCTATCGAGCCGAAGTCCGTTACCTTGGGCGCATGCGGATTATGACACTCTGCACAGCTGCCGGCTGCAAAATGTTTGTTTTCACCCGGGTCATGGCATTGCCCACATGTTGGTATGACCCCTTCTTCCCGGGGCGGATGTTTCGCGTGACATTCCGTGCAGGCCAGGTTCTCAAAGTGCGCGGCACCATTTGCGGTATACGTTTGTACCGTGTCTTCATGACAGGACGCACATAATGCGGCATCTATCGAGGCCCCCAGGTCGTATCCGGTCGGCTGATGGGGCTGGTGGCAGAGCAGGCAGTCCTTAATCTCCATTTCCGGAGCATGGCCTTCATGACAATCGAGGCAGGTTTGATACTGGCCCTCGGCGAGACCATGGGCGTTATGACAGTCGGTGCAATCCTGCTCGCCATGGGCGCTGGGCAGGGTTGTTAACTGGCTCTCTATGTCGTCATGACAGGTTATGCATGCCGGCCTGGCCTGTTCAATTGCACCAAAGTCGGCAACGAGCGGCGCATGAGGCGCGTGGCATTGGCTGCAGTTTTCCAGGGTAAAATGTGGATTGTCGCCACTGTCATGACAGGACGAACATTGCGGAATAGCATCCTTTCCTTCCGGTGGGTGCGATACATGGCAATCCAGACAGGTGATATCGTTTTTATGGGCGGATTCCTGCCCGGAAAGGGTCCGGACCACCTCAACATGACATTTGAGGCAGTCCTGTTCTGTCAGGGGCTGCTGTTGGACTGCGGCCATGGCAACCGATCCGAACCAGTTGAAAACTACACAACAGAGAGCCGCGATAAGCACCTTTTGTTTCATCCGTATGTCCTCTTTGTCCGTGTACAGAACAGAAATTTCAAGCAATGGGTAGCTGTCTCCGACCAAGTCTATCCCGCCCTGCTAGAAGGAGGAATAGACTATCGGCTTGTCTTTATTTTGCCAAATTATGCGGGTCTCTATGACAGATAAGACACTCGGGGAATTTGGTGTGCATGAATTCATTATGGGGCTGATCATGGCAGTCAACGCATGCAGTAATATTTTTATGCTCCTCGCTATGGCATTCTGAGCAGGCCATTTCACTGTGCTGTGTCGGCAAGGCCGCAAGAGAGGCTGCAACATCTTCATGACAGCTGGCACAGAGTGCAACGTCAACTGCATCGCCAAAGGATATCTTGGTTGGGCTATGCGGTTTATGACATTCCAGGCAGTTATCCAGCGTCATTGCTTCCGTGTGGCCATCGTGACATTCAAGACAGGTCTGGTACTGCTCTTTTTCCAGTCCATGTTGAAAGTGACATGCATTACAATCCTGTTCGGTATGGGCGCTGGGATTGGCATTCAGCTCTTCTACCTGCTCAGCGTGACAGCTCACGCAGGCCAACCGAACCTCATCGGCGCTGACAAAGTCAACCCGCAGGGGATGATGGGGATTATGGCAGGATGCACATTGCTGGAGCGCAAAATGTTCACTGTCTCCTTCGTCATGGCAGGTAGCACACTCCGGGATGACGTTTTCCCCGGCCGGTGGATGTTCTTCATGACATTCCATACAGGAGAGTTCCTTATGGGCCTCGCCGTACATGTCAATATCCACTGCCACTCCATAATGGCATTTTACGCAGTCTCCCTCGCTGAGCGGTAACGGCTCAATGTCTTGTTCTGCTGCGACATCGGCTGTAGGTTCCGCTGCTGTTACAGCTTCTGTCGGTTCTGCAGCTTTTTCCACTTGTACAGCAGCGGCTTCGCCAGTTTCGGTGTCGGCAGCAATACCGGTAGTCCCTGTCATGAATGCAAAGCCAATGACAACCAGAGAACAAAGTAAATTTTTCACCCTTCTCCCTCTCTAATCCAGGAATTTGAAAATAGTATGTAACTCTTCGACAGGCCGTGAATGAGCACGGCGAATCCGGTTACCAGTCAACAAGTCAATGCAATAGATATATCGCAACAAGTTGAAATCCTTTCAGCTTGTTCGTCGAAGCAGTAGCAGCTTTAGTTAACGCAGCGACTGAATGACAATTCATTCAGTTAGCAGATATCGGTCGAAAAAGCAAGGGGATAAGCTGGTGAAAAGGGGCTTTTTGCGGGAACAATCCGTTGGGGCGCTTACTGAAAAGCTCTATGGATGCGGGGTGCAAGAGGTTTTGCCCTTGTTTTTCCGGATCTCTCGGTCAACAGGATCTTAGGGGAGCAAGAAATACAAGGTCGTGGGCGGTTACCAACCGCCGATTATCGAATTTGACGAGATCGGGGCAAGTGTTTAGGGGCTATGTAACTTTCACCTCCGTCAATCTTCAATCTATGGGTGACTTTAGAAAATAAAGCTGACTCCTTTTTGGGCCCCATTCAACGCTGCTGTCACTACCCCGAGCGCACACAGTTTCTTCCCTCTGATTTGGCCTGATACAGCGCATTATCGGCAAGGGAGAGAAGTGTTCCCGCATCACTGCCCGGTGACGTGTCGGTACTGGATGTGCCGATACTTACGGTAACCGTAATTTCCTGCAATGTGTCCACCTGGATAGGATGGCTTGTAAAATCCTTGCGCAATCGTTCTGCAGCGGAAATTACTTCTGTTGAGTCGGTGTGTGGACAGACAACGACAAATTCTTCTCCTCCCCAGCGGATGGCTACGTCGTAGCGTCTAAGAGTGCTTTTCATTCGTTTTGCAATATTTACCAAAACAATATCTCCAGCCTTGTGGCCGTAGGTGTCGTTGATATTTTTAAAGTGATCCAGGTCAACCATAATAAGAGAGAGTTGCTGCTTTCCTCTTGTCACGCGGGACATTTCCGCCTCAAGAATTTCCAGTCCATGTCGCCGGTTGTATAAGCTGGTCAGCGGATCAGTGGTGGCAAGAATTTCCAGTTGTTCGTTGGCCAGTCGCAGCTTTCTTTCGCCTTCCAGCGTTCTGAACCCCACTCCGATACGGGCCACCAATACGTCCATATCAAATGGCTTGTGAATATAGTCGTCAATTCCACTCTCCAGGGCTTCCACCGCATCCCTGGTATTCTGTTTTCCGGTGAGTACTATCAAGTATGCACTGGCCAAGCTGTTTTGGGATATCTGTTCTTTCACCTTGCGGCATAGGGTGAGACCATCCATTGTAGGCATCATCCAGTCAGAGACAATCAACGTTTCCGAACGGTCTTTCTGTAATTTCAACGCCTGATGAGGATCGGAGATAAACACCATCTCCCATTCCTGTCTCATGTGGTGAAGAGAGCGTTTCAATCCCTGTAAGAACAGCTCATCATCATCCACAAAAAAGACCGTTCGTCTGGCTGTTTTGTTGATATCCTGTGCCATTTTAAAAGGTTTCCTTCTTGTTTCCATGGTTATTTAAAACTGATTGCCGATGATAAACATTTAATTCAGACCTCCTATTATGTTGAGCTTAGCATAATAGGAGGTCTGTGATACCGTTTAGTTATGGCCCCTGTGGTTGGTTACAGTTCAAAGGTTCCAACAAAAGAAAAGAGGTCATCAGGTTTAATTTTCAAAGTCAAGGCAGTTCCGATCCATGGTAACTGTCAGGTATAATAGAATATAGATATCTTGACTTTCGAAAACTTACAATCCCGCCCTTTTAGAGACACAGTAGGCATGTAAAGTTTGGGTGTT
>CALZIH010000098.1 GCA_945787305.1 uncultured Desulfobulbaceae bacterium
TCCAATACAACATCTTCAGCAAGTTCACCGGTTCGGCCTTCAACCATTACCACGGCTTTTTCCGTTCCGGCAACAACCAGGTCCATATCGGATTTCGCTAACTGACTCTTGGTCGGGTTGAGGATATACGCTCCATCGACATACCCCACTCTGGCCGCAGCAATCGGTCCCTGCCACGGAACATCGGATATGGCAAGCGCGGTTGAAGCTCCGTTCATTGCCAGAATATCAGGGTCAATTTCCTGATCCGCCGAGAACACCGTGATAATAACCTGGGTTTCACTCATATACCCTTTGGGAAAAAGCGGCCGCAACGGCCTGTCGATGAGACGACAAGTCAAAATCTCTTTTTCACTGGGCCGACCGATCTCACGGCGAAAATAGCTTCCCGGAATACGACCGGCTGCATACATTCGCTCCTGGTATTCAATGGTCAGCGGCAGAAAGCCCATGTTTTTGCTCTTTTTTTCAGCAACCACTGTGACAAGTACCATAGTGTCACCACTGGTTACAACAACAGAGCCGCTGGTCTGCTTGGCCATTTTACCTGTCTCGAAGGCCATGGTACGGCCGCCGATATCGGTCTCTACTTTTTTATACATACATACTCCTGTTCCGGCCTTTGCCGGACGATGAAAGATAAATAGAAAGTCGCCCGCGAGAAAGAAACTTTCCCCGCGGGTCTGTATTTATCCTCTATTTACGAATACCGAGTTCCTTGATCAGGCTACGGTACTTGGTGATATCTTTTTTCTGCAGATACTTAAGAAGACTACGCCGCTGGCCGACAAGTTTCAGCAGGCCGCGCCTTGAGTGGTGATCTTTAGCGTGCTGCTTGAAATGGTCGGTCAGATACTGAATCCGTTCCGTCAGCAAGGCAATCTGCACCTCACAGGAACCGGTATCGGTGTCATGGGTCTTGAACTTCTCAATAATCTCTTTTTTCTTTTCTACTGTCTGTGCCATAATACATCTCCGTTAGGTGTCCTTCTGCTACCAGGGAAGCCTATCCACCACTTCTCGTAAAACGCACTCTGAAAAATGGTGAAAAAATACCCCTCAGCCTCCACTGAAGTCTGGATTAGTCTGTTTCTTCACTCCGTTCCGGGGGGACGGTACCGGGAAACAGGGTAACTCTCTATCAGGGTTCCGGTGCTGGAATTTCCGTTTACCGGTACCCTGAAAATAAATTATACCTCATCCTCAGCACCACACCGGGACAAAGCTTCTTCAATATCGATCATCCGGGCAAGCAGAAGTTCCAGACCGTCAGCCGCGTCCAGAACCTCTCCGCTCAGGCTTTCCTCTACTGTAAAATTTCCGCTCCCTGTGCGTCGCAGTTCATGTACATACGCCCCGCAGCCCAATTGTTTCCCAATATCAGCTGCCAGCACTCGAATATAGGTGCCACGGCTACAGGTAATTTCACAGTCAAGTTGATGTGATTTATGATCATACCCTATACAAGTTATGCCGTAAATTTCAATGGCCTTGGGCTCTTTTTGTATCAGCACGCCCTGGCGAGCATAAAAATATAAAGGCTTTCCCTTGTGTTTTGCGGCGGAATAAGGCGGCGGCGCTTGCAATTGCGGCCCAACAAAAGTCCGCAGACAGGAATCAATCTCCGCCAAATCCAACTTCGGCACGCTCGCTGTCGCGGTGACAGCACCTTCAGGATCCTGGGTTTCTGTTTCCACACCTAGCTGAATGAGCGCTCGATACCGCTTACGGCCGCTCATAAAACGGTCAATATTTTTGGTTGCCGCTCTGCCTGCACAGACGATCAACAACCCGCTGGCAAAGGGATCGAGCGTGCCGGCATGACCGACTTTCTTCACGCCCAATAAACGGCGAATCTTTTGGACAACACCAAAAGAAGAAATTCCCGGCGGTTTATCCACCGACACAACACCGGCTGCAAACGGCTGCCCATTGACAAGGACTGGCTCCCATTTAGCCATGCGTTAGCAGTCCAGTTCTTTAACGAGCGCAGGCAACAGTGATGCCCGAACTGCATCCAGGGCTAAACCGTTTTGCCGAAAGCCGCTGGCTCGGGCATGTCCACCGCCCCCGAACATTTGCGCCACCTGCGAAACATCAACATTACCCCTGGAGCGCAGACTGACAGAAACCGAGTTGCTGCCTTCTTTCAAAAAAACAGCGACCTGTACAGATTCGACTACACGGGGCAGATTGATAAAGTCTTCTGTATCTTCAAGGGTCGTCCCGGTATCTGCCATCATTGATTCACTGACGGAAATAACCGCAACACGATCATCGGCAAAAAGCTCCAGGGTTGCCAGTACCTGTTGCAGGAGCTGCAAACGGCCAAGGGAATAACTGTCATACAGTTTTTCATTGATGTCCCCCGGCTGCGCACCGCAATCAACAAGACGGGCCACGACCCGATAGGTATGGCTACTGGTTGATTCATAGCGAAAGGAGCCGGTATCCGTTGCTATAGCTGCGTACAGACAAGTTGCCGCAGCTGGTGAGAAATGCTGTCCCATGGCCCCTGCCAAGTCACAAATCATCTCGGCGGTGGAGGAACGACCGGGTTCGACCCAACTCAAATCGCCAAATCCATTATTTCCCTTATGGTGGTCGATAACCACAAAAGGATGAATTTTTCGCAGCTGAGGACCTTTTTTCCCGAGTCGTGCCATATCGCCGCAGTCCAATACAACGGCCAGGACATCCTGACCTCCGGAATCGACAAACTCTTCAACTTTCGCAAACGAGGTCTCGGCCTGCTGCCAGCCTGGAAGAAAACGATAGAGGTGTGGTACGGGCTCTTCAAGGTAACAGAGAACCGATTTTTCCATCTGCCGGAGAATATCCGCCAGGCCCAACATAGAGCCTAAAGCGTCTCCATCCGGTTTGATGTGGGTGATGAGGACAATCTGCTGTGCCTGCTGGAGATGAACGACCAGATCTTCAATCCCGGCCTTCATCTTCTTTACGCTCCTCTGCTATATCATGTAAGAGCTCATCAATTCTATCCATTTCCTCATGAACACTGTCATAATAAAAGACCAGGTTCGGAGTATAGCGCAGGTTTATCGCCCTTGCCAGATGGCTGCGGAAAAAGCCACGGGCCTTTTTCAAGGCTTTGGTTGCCTCTTTTGGGTCACCACCGGCCGACAGCACAAAATAGACTTTTGCCTGCTTCAAATCCGGCGCGACAACAACCTGGGAGAAACTGACTCCACTGAGACGCGGATCAGCAACCTGCCGAAGCAGCAGCAAAGACAACTCGTTCTTTATGGCCTCAGCAACCCGTTTTGGCCGGGAAGACTGAGGTTTCCCCAGACCGGGGAGGTTAAAATCAAATTCCATGTAGTGTACCCCGATCAATTACAGGGTTGCGGCGACCTCATCCATGACAAAGGCCTCTAGATTATCGCCGACTTTGATATCATTAAAATTTTCGACACCGATACCGCACTCGTAGCCGGTAAGGACTTCTTTGGCATCATCCTTGAACCGCTTCAGCGAGCTGATTTTACCGGTATAGATCACCACACCGTCACGCAGAACCCGTACCCCGGCATTGCGCTCTATCTTGCCGTCGACAACAGAACAACCGGCAATGGTTCCGACCTTGGGAACATGAAAAGTCTCTCGCACATCTGCTGTTCCGATAACCCGCTCTTCAAAAGTGGGAGCAAGCATACCAATCATTGCCTTTTCGATATCTTCCAGGGCGTGATAAATAACATCATATGCACGCACATCAACCCCCTCCCGCTCGGCAAGCTCTTTCACCTTGACTGCGGGACGGATATTAAAGCCGATGATAATGGCATCAGATGCAGCAGCCAGATGAATATCGTTTTCGGTGATGGAACCTGTTCCCTCGTGTAAAACCCTGACCCGGATTTCATCTGTTGACAACTTTTCAGCCGCCTGACCAAAGGCCTGCAGGGTACCCTGAACATCTGCCCGCAGCACAACACGCAGCTCTTGGACTTCCTGTTCAGCCATTTTTTCAAACAGGTTGTCCAGGGAGACCTTAGATGCCGATGCCAATTCACTCTCGCGAACTTTCAACTGGCGGGAGCTGGAAACCGACTTGGCCATTTTTTCATCGGTAACAACAACAAACTCATCACCTGCCTGCGGCACCCCGGATATCCCCTGAACCTCGACAGGAATGGCCGGCCCGGCTTCCTTGACATGTTCGCCACGTTCATTGATCAGCATCCGTACTTTACCGCTGTACATGCCGGCGACAAAGGTATCCCCAGCTCGGAGAGTCCCCTCCTGCACAAGGACAGTGGCCACAGGCCCACGCCCTTTATGCAGCTGGGCTTCTATTACCGTTCCCTTTGCCTTGCGAACCGGGTCTGCCGACAATTCCAGTATCTCCGCCTGCAACTGGATGTTTTCCAGCAATTCTTCAATGCCAAGACCTTTTTTCGCCGAGGTTTCACAAAAAATTGTATCTCCACCCCAATCTTCGGGCAGCAGGCCGAACTCACCCAGTTCCCGTTTGACACGATCCGGATCGGCATTATCCTTATCAATCTTGTTGACGGCAACCACTATGGGCACTTCAGCCGCCTTTGAATGGGCGATGGCCTCTTTGGTCTGATCCATCACCCCGTCATCGGCCGCTACGACCAGGACAACGATATCGGTCACCTTGGCACCCCGGGACCGCATCTCAGTAAATGCGGCATGGCCGGGAGTGTCTACAAAAGTCAGGTCCCCGGAAGGGGCCTGGACATGGTAGGCACCAATATGCTGAGTAATACCACCGGCCTCGCCTTCGGCCACATCGGTTTTTCGAATGGCATCAAGAATAGAGGTCTTGCCGTGATCAACATGTCCCATAACCGTCACAACCGGTGGCCGAGGCATCGCTTCTCCACCTTGCTCGTCTTCCTGCACCTGCAATGCTTCAATTTCAAGCTCATCGGTCATGGCCTGTTCAACTTCATAACCAAAATCCGATGCAACCAGGATCGCTGTCTCCACATCCAGAGCCTGGTTCAAGGTGGCCATAACACCAAGCCCCATGAGTTTTGCTATAACCTCACCGGCTTTGACCCCCATTCGCTTTGCAAGCTCGCCGACACTGATGGTTTCCACCACCTTGATCCGCTTTTTGATTGCTTTCATTTCAGCAGCCGGAGCCTGTTCGAGCTGCTCCTTCCTGGCACTGTCCTTCTTTTTCCGGCCCCGACGTGGACGCATGAATTCAACATCGCCACCAGCAGAGAAGTCTATTCTCCTCCGGCCTTTCTTCCCGCCCTTTGGTGTTTTTTTCCTGCCGTTCTCTTCAGGCTGGATGGCGACAATGCGCTTCCCTTTTTTCTTTCCTTTGCCGCTTCCACGATCATCGGAAACTGGTGGTACTGTCGCGTGTTTGGGCGCACTTGGCTTAGGACGCGCCGGTCTTTTCGGGGGACGAGTCTTTTTTTCCGGTACTTGAATCTTTACCTGACCTACCACTTTTGCAAGGCTTTTCGGCCGCTTCGGTTGTTCCTGCTTTTCATTAACGTTTGCAGCAACATCGGCAACCGGCGCTTCAACTGCCGGCTCATCGCTTTTGGCATCCTCTAGCGCTTTAGCCGGCGCTTGCTCCTCAGCAACGGTGCCTTCCATATCTTTGTCAAGACCATCATCCGTATCAGCTGCTGCAGGCAACTCTTCCACAGATTCTTCAGCTTCAACCGACTCAATCGTGTCAGCCGTTTTCTCAGTTTCGACCAATGTATCGGGTTGAGCCGGTGGTACAGATTCAAGCTCCTGCTCTGCAATCTCTGCCTCGGCTGCTTCCTCAATTTTCTGGGCTGCCTCCTTTTGCGCTTTGGAGCGGCGACGAACAACCGTTGTCACTTTTTTACGGACAGTGGTGGAACGCTTTTTCATATGGATGTGCTCATCCGTTACTTCAACCTTGCCCTGCCCAAAAACCTTGCGACGAATATCTGCAGCCATATCTTCATCAACTGTAGAGCTATGCCCCTTAATAGGATACCCCATCGCTATCAGCTTATCAGCCAGCTCCTTGCTTTTAAGTCCGGCTTCTTTAGCCAGCTCATAAATACGGACCCTGCTCATTCAACACTCCTGTCCTAAACCGTCAATCCTTGAAGCGAAACGCCTGCTTCAAAATTTTTTTATTCTTTTGCAATCTACCTAAACACATCTCTAGCGGGCAGCAATATACTGCCCGGCCAGTACTCTTTGATTTCTCTACAAGATTACCCTGAATGAGCACCAGCCGCCGTAACTCCTTTTGCGGGCGTTTACATCCACACCCTCTGCAGGTACGCAGAGGAACATGCCCCCGCTTCATCAGGATGCCCCGGCTTCACCCTCGTCAATCTCTGTTTCTTCCTCGGCCTGTTCGGCCCCCTTGACTTCAGGCACAACCTGATCAGGGCTGACATTTTCGGATACCACCTCATCCACCGGTTCGGCAACCTCCGCTTCCGGTTCACTTAACTCCACCGGAACCGCTGCGGCAAGAGTCTTAATCTCCTCCGCCTGTTGTTCGCCGATGCGTCCTGCTGTAGCAATTACTTCAGGATCCGTTTCAGCCAGTTGAGCAGCCGTAACGATTCCAGCAGCAAATAACCGGTCCGCCAATCCTTCGTCAACACCCTCAACGACTACCAGACTGCGATACCCCTTATTTTCAAGATTGGCATAACGCTGCTCACTCTTCACATCGATACGCCAACTCATGAGCCGTGAAGCCAAGCGCACGTTTTGCCCCTGACGACCTATAGCAAGCGAGAGCTGATCGTCTGGAACAACAACCAGCAGCAGCTTGTTTTCCTCATCAACAATAACCATTGACACCTCAGCCGGAGCCAGGGCATTGTAAACATACTTAGCGGGATCCGGGCTCCAGGGAACGATATCAATCCGTTCCCCCTGCAACTCCTGGACGACATTCTGGACCCGCGATCCTTTCAACCCGACGCAGGCTCCTACTGGATCAACATCAGACTCTATCGAGGAAACCGCAATCTTTGCCCTGAATCCCGGCTCGCGACTGCAGCCCATAATTTTTACTATGCCTTCGGCAATTTCCGGAACTTCCATTTCAAAAAGCTTGGCCAGAAACTCGTTGCAGGTACGACTGAGCACCAACTGTGAATCACGGCTATCCTGGCGAACTTCCTGAAGATAGGCTCGAATACGGTCGCCCTGTTTAAATGATCGCTTGGGAATCTGCCCTTCCCGAGGGAGAATGGCATCGGTTCGCCCAAGATTGACAATCATGTTTCCGCGTTCAAATCGTTGCACAATACCATTGACAATGGAACCTTCGCGATCACGAAACATTTCGAAAATGACTTCGCGCTCAGCGTCACGCATCCGATGTATAATGACCTGTTTGGCCGACTGTGCGGCTATCCGACCAAGATCAGCTATATTGGGAAGCTTTTCACCAAGGTCATCTTCAAGCTCAATCTCCGGATCAAGCTTTCTCGCATCTTCAAGGCTAATCTCGGTTTCTTCGTCAAAGACCTCCTCCATTACGGTACGATACTGAAAGACCTCCACTTCACCGAGTTCCTCATTAAACTGGACTTCTATATCGCGGCGACTACCGTATTTTTTCCTGACCGCCGAACGGACAGCTTCTTCAATGGCATCGATCAATAATGTCTTATCGATTCCTTTGTCCCGGCAAATCTGATCGAGAATTCTTTTTAAATTTTCAGTTCCTACCATGGTTTTACTCCAGCGCTGCCGGTCGGTTATCTATGTTACTTACCGGACTCGCTTTTCGATTTATTACACCCTGACTCCTGTCCAGCCAGGCTCTATTCAAGAATCAGTCTTGCCCTGACAATATCCACCAAAGGAAAACGTTGTTCCCGCTCATCAACAAGAAGCAGGACCTCATCACCTTCCACTCCTTGCAAAGTGCCGATGAAAACCCGTTGCCCGTCTACCTCCTCCCGCATTTTCACTCTCACCCTGCGTTCGGCAAACCGAACAAAATCATCTTTTTTCTTTAACGGTCGCTCCAGCCCCGGAGAGGAAACCTCAAGATGATACGCATGCTCAATGAGGTCCTCCACCTCCAGATACCTGCTCACCTCACGGCTCACCGATGCGCAATCATCAAGATTAACGCCATCTGCGCGGTCGATAAAGAGCCGCAACACCCAACCGTGACCTTCCCGACGAAACTGGACTTCTACCAGTTCGATATCCATCTCAGCCAGCAATGGAGAAAGAAAGTCCTCCACTCGCTCTATCACCTTTACCGCTCCGTCACTCACAATCACTCCGGAATCTTGATGGACTCGTAAAAAGTCCGAAACGCCGTTTACACTGTACGGAAATACAGTGAACTAAACCTCCTTTACGCGGTCGGTGGCGAGGCTTTTTGCGACACCGACAACCTTCACCTTGCACCGCCACTCCACTTGACTGCAACCCAAGTCATTCAAGTACATCCACCTCAGCCTCTCCCGGCAAAAGGCAATAAAAAAAGCGGGCAGAGCCCACTTTCTCGTACATCGATTCCCAATCAATGTATGGCCGGTTCAATTTACCTCTACAAGGCGAATTGAAGTGCTGATGGAGGCTCGTTGGAGCGGGCAACGGGGCTCGAACCCGCGACCCCAAGCTTGGGAAGCTTGTGCTCTGCCAACTGAGCTACACCCGCCCATCAACACATAGAAACGGTTATATATACTTGCCAAGAATTATTTTGTCAAGAAAACATCAAAAATGCGCTGACAACTGTCTAAAAGGGGTGAAAAACATGCGGAATGCGTACCGAACAGTATCGACAGCCGTGTCAGGCTGAAGGATAAATACGGGATTTCACGCCATCCGGTGATATTGCCAGTGTGCCTCGCCTCGTTGAATATACAGGCGTTCCCGGCGCTTTCAAGTCTCCGCATCAATGAACACCGTTAGAGG
>CALZIH010000099.1 GCA_945787305.1 uncultured Desulfobulbaceae bacterium
GTTGTTTAGTTCTGAAGGTATACCGATGCGTGCTTCAGCATTGCCGGGCGCAAATAGGCCGCTGAGGAGCCTGGCAAGTTCACCGCCTGACTGATCTGCAAGGCCTGCCCCCCCGGAAAGGGGTGTCATAATAGAGGCAAAGAACGCAAGGGCCTGTTGAGAGGCCGATGAAAGAGTGTTTGCAGGCAGTGTTGCCGCCAGAGTATTGGCTTGGGACAATAGCGTACTTTCAGTAGGGAGTAGATGCAGGGATTTGCCTATATCCTGCATTAAAGGATCGGTCAGGATTTGCAGGGTGAAACGAGGGGAGAGGCTTGTCACCTGAAGCTCAAGGCGTTGGCCAATCTGCAGTGGTGCTTTTGATTCGGCTATATATTGCTGGCCTTCGACGTCAAGTGTAAATTGGTTGTGGTTTTTGCCTGTGATCAACCCTTGGAGAATCTGGCCACGATTGAAGGGAGGCTGCTGCTGTTTGTTTTCCTGGAAAAGTTGGAGTTTTTCGATGCGAAGCGTTGGGGGAATGGGAGAAACAGGATCCATGGTGGAAGGAGTCGACAGGGAAACTATTCGACTCGAACCTTGTCGCGAAGCTGTCGTCTTTGTTCCTGTAGACAACAGGAGATAATGATATCCCTGGCTTTTCTATCAATGTCTTCAAAGGAAAAAGCGACCTGGTAGCGTTTTTTTCGCATTCGGTACGTACGGATTACTTTGCCTTGACAGATGACCGGTGCTTCCTGTCCGGGAAGATCGATTTCGAGTTGAATACGGTTTTGATTTACCGGTTTTCCCGGAAAAAGGGCCAGTACTCCGCCACCCGAGAGATCAATGGTGTGGCCGCTCAGCGTCCAGGGACGATACTTGATTTCACTGGGACCTGGTTGATAGCTTGCTTGTATTGGCGAACTGATCATAACACGAAAATATACACGAAGGGACTCCGGGTTGATCGATTCCAGCGCGGTAAAATGCAGTGTGCGGCCGCCATCAGCGTCGTCAAGCTTGACGTTCAGGTTGACGGAACCGTCGTCATGTTTGACAATCAGTCGGCAGTTCTCTCCATAATTGAGCTGCGCATGGTCAAGGGTGTCCGGCGGGAATATGAGCTTAAATGATGGAGCTTTGGTCTTTTTGAGAATGCATTTTAAGCGCTGGGACTCGCCCTTTTCAATGGGAATGTCGACCGTTGCAATTGCACTGTCATTAAGTTGATTTATTATTTCTGCGATTCCGGACACTACGCTACCTTATGGAGAATCAATTGAGAGAGGCATTCGATTATCTTTCCTTATACCAGATTCAATTAATAATTCAACAAACCACATGGGCTGGAGTCTATTTTCATTTGAATCTACTGAGTTTCATGGCGGTTATACAGTAAGCAGTCTATTCGTAAAAGAGCATTACCCGGTCTGCGAGTAGGGAGAAAATAGAAAAAATTAAACCTCCACGACAATATAATCCGCTTCATTGTTACGCAGTGTGAGCGTACCCCCCATAACCCGCAGCGCAACCGGGTCGTTGAGAGGAGCCCGTTGTTTAATGGTGATTTCCGTTCCCGGGACCAGGCCCATCTCTCGAATACGGCGACCAAGTTCACCGCCGACTTTTACGGCTGTAATGGTACCGCTTTGGTTGATGGTCATAGAACGAAGGTTAATGTTTGCCATAAGTTTCTGCCTGTCCAAAAGTCGAAGTGATCGGTTGGTAACTCTTATTTTCATTCCAGGTATGCGAGGAATTTGTATTCCTCATATAGCCGGAAGGATACAACGTCAATACATATGATTTTCAGGCATTGCCCTTGTCTTTCATCGAGATATCACGTTCACGAGCAAAATCCATCATCCGTTGCAGAGGAATCAGGGCTTTTTTACGAATGGTTTCATCGAGTGTTATTTCATGCGCAGGGCGTTGCAGAACCTGGGCAAGGTTGCGCAATCCATTCATTCCCATCCAGGGGCAACGAATGCAGCTTTCGCACGTGGCGCCAACACCTTTAGATGCTGCTTCAATAAAGGTTTTACCCGGTGCAGCCTGTTGCATTTTGTAGAAGATTCCCGGTTCCGTCGCCACAATGAACTGCTTGGCATCCATTGTTGCCGCAGCTTTGATCAGTGCCGTGGTCGAGCCAACAACGTCTGCCAGTGCTATGGCTTCAGCGGGGGATTCCGGGTGGACCAGAATCCCGGCATCAGGATGCTGTGCAATAAGCTGTTTGAGACCTTCGGCCTTAAACTGTTCATGGACGATACAGCTCCCCGGCCAGAGGAGCATGGAAACTCCTGTGGCCTGCTGTACATAGGAACCAAGATGTTTGTCGGGTGCCCAGAGGACTTTTTGTTTCTGTTGCGCCAAGTGTTCAACAATGGGCAAAGCGATACCGGAGGTGACAACCCAGTCGGCCCTGGCCTTTACTTCTGCACTGGTGTTGGCATAGACAACAACTGTATAGTCCGGATGTGCATCGCAAAATTCCGTAAACTGCTCAACCGGGCATTCAAGATCAAGTGAGCAGGTGGCCTGGACATCAGGCATGAGAATCCGTTTTTCCGGGTTCAATATTTTAGCGGTTTCGCCCATGAAGCGGACTCCGGCCACAACCAGGGTCGTTGCGGGGTGTTCGCTGCCGAAACGAGCCATCTCCAAAGAGTCGGCGACATAGCCGCCGGTTTCCTCAGCCAGTTGCTGCAGGTCGGGAGAGGTATAGTAATGGGCAACAAGGACGGCGTTTTCTTTTTTCAATAGAGTCTTTATGTGACTGACCAAGGACTCTCGCTCACCCGGGACAAACTCGGCGTTCTGTTTGGCCGCCTCGGCCCGTGCCTGTTCAATACAATCATCGCTTACTGTTTCCAGGGGGATAGAGGCTATCCCATGGATTGGTTCTGTTGTCGCCATATCAAAATCTCCAACGTTCGCAGCTAATTCTTTTGCTGAATAGAACTCTCTTCTTTTTTATGTTTTTTGGATTACTGTCTTTTGCCAGCCAATAATATGACGCCACACTGTAGCACGATCAAGTAACGACTGAAATAAAGAAATACTCTTTCCTTAACAGAGTACCACCTTGTTTGTTGTTGTGGTTTAGGTATAAACGTTGCATTGCACAGGGCAAGAATCCTTTACTCGATGTTTGCGAAACAATAAATCATTTTCGCGGAAAATATAGGTGAAATTGTGAAATATGACATTGTTCACCTTCAAAATTAAGAGTCCGCATGGACAACAATGACTGTTGCAGAAAAGGAAAGCGTGAAAATTATATTTGTCGGTGTCGTGAAAGGCCTCGCCACCGACGGCGGAAAAGTCATAACTCATTGTATTTCCGTACAATGAAAACGGCGTTTTGGACTTTTAACGAGTCCCTCATATTTGGATGATGGTAATTCGTAATGCAGTGTATTTTTTCCGGAGTACAATCATCGCCGGTGACGACGACATGCGCGTCAAGGTAACAAGAGGAAAAAAGTTTCAGGCCACTGTTGTATGATCGGGAACTCAGACTGGAGATACATATCGTCCGGGGATGATACTTTCCCCAATTTACTTGTGTTTACCAGGGTGGTATGGTAACTTTGTCGTTAAATTATGAACAAGAGATGTCGGGTGGAAATAACTGATTGTTCATTCATTTTTTCGTGTTTTTCTCGTTTGTACGACAAAGCCGTCTTTCCGTGCCGAGGTAGAAAAACCATACACCGGTAAGCTCGGTTTCTGGTACATCTTAGAGTAGGTAACAACGCCTGTTCCCGGAACCAGAAGGATTTTGTTGTTTCTCAAAGGGAAATTGATCGTCTCTTTATCTTCTTCAAAAGAGACTATGCCTGGAAGTGGAGTTTGACCATGATCGGCATCCGTTTCAGTAAGGCTTATGTTACACTGCTGCTTCTTTTCGGCAGTTTCATTGTTCTCGCAATGTCCCCGTCTGCATTTTCTGTTGAAGAAAAATCTTTACTCCAGCCTACATATGTCGGTTCTCTCCAGTGTAAACCGTGCCATACAACGGAATATGAAAACTTTGTCAGATACGCAAAAAAAAGCCGATCCTATCGTAGTATTGAACGACTGGAAAAGGGGTTGAGCAGTAATGACCTGGAAAAATGTTACGCCTGCCACACCACGGGATACGGGACCCCCGGAGGATTTGTCAGTGTTGAAAAAACACCGCATTTACGAAATGCCGGCTGTGAGGTCTGCCATGGACCTGGTTCCGTGCATGTTGAAGATAAGCTGAGGGTTTCCATCACCAGGCTGCCCACCTTACAACTCTGCTATACCTGCCATACTTCGGAACGAATAAGAGCCTTCAGGTTCACCCCTCTTATACACGGCGGAGGACATTGATATGCTCGGCTTCCGTGAACTTCTGAAAAAGCATCTCGACTTAAAAACACTGATCACCATCTGCATAACCCTGATTATGGGCTTGGTGATTTTTTTTAGTATCACCAACCAGCGGCAACACAGTCGGGAAAGATTGTTGTCCTATGGGCAGGACATCAAGTCTCTTGCCTATGCCGGTATAAAACACCCGATGGCTGTTGGTGATAATCCATCCATTGAAAAACAGTTGGTCGATATTGAAGATGAGCTGGAGAACACTGAAGTGCTCATCTGCGACTTTGATCAACGGATTGTTTTTTCAACCCACGAGCAACAGATAGGGCAACAAGTTTCTGAAATAACCGATAATCAGCAATCATTAACAGCACTTGATGCTCTACTCGATGATACCATTCCGCTGGAGCAGGGCTATTTTGAAGAACGGGCAAAAGGGGAGAGTTTCTTGATCACCCTGCACCCCATTTATAACGAGCAGGAGTGTCATCACTGCCACGGCGACAGCAGGAAGATTCTCGGCGCGTTATTGGTCAGGCAATCGACCGATGCAACCTATGCAACCATTGCCACCCTGCGTAACAGAACCATTATTATCTTCCTTGTCGGCATCTCTGCCCTGATTTCCCTCATCTCTGTTTTGTTGACTAAAATGGTCACCAAGCCGGTAACTGAACTGGCCAGCAAGTCAAAACAACTTGCCAAGGGCGACCTGTCTGTTTCCGTGCCGGTCACATCAGGTGATTCGATAGGTGTACTCAGTCAATCCTTCAACTCCATGGTCGTCAGCATCAAAGATCAGATTGAATATGCCAACAGCTTGAAAGATGCCATTGCCGATCCCCTGATCATGGTGGATACCGATATGGTCATCACCTTTCTCAATGAGGCCTGCGCAAGGTTGACCGGCTACAGGAAGGAAGAGGCCGTGGGGAAATTGACCTGCCGGGAAATTTTTAGAAGTGAGATTTGTAAGAGTGATATATGTGATGATACCTGTCCCCTGAAAAGATGTCTTTTTTCCATGGAGCCGGTGGCAGGAGTGAGGACGACAATTCATAATAAACAAGGAAAACCAATCCCGATTATAACAAGTACCAGCGCCCTTAAGGATTCCCATGGCAACATAACCGGTGCCGTTGAAATTTTCAGGGATATTACCATTGTTCTTGAAGCGGAACGATTGGTCTATATCCAGAAGATTGCCGACAAGGAAGAGGAGCAGAGAAAGCATCTTGAAGCCATGGCGGAAAATCTCCTGAGCATTCTTTCCCAGGTCTCGGCCGGCAATCTCAAAGTACGTGCCACCCATACCGATGAAAACGAAGTCATGGGGAAAATTGCCCGGCACATTAACGCGACTCTGGATAACTTGGAGAAAATGTATGAAAAAATCTCGAGCTTCAGCAAGGAAATGGAGCTTGAGGTGGCAAGAAGAACCATGATGCTGCGCTCCAAGACCCTTCTCCTTGAGAGAGCCAATAAGGAGCTGCAGGAGCTTGACAGGCTTAAATCCTCATTTCTGGCCAATATGTCCCATGAGTTACGTACGCCGATGAATTCCATCATGGGCTACACCGATCTTCTGTTGGACAGGTTAGATGGTGAGATAAACACAGAACAGGAAAAAAGCCTGTTAAAGGTGCAGAACAACGCAAAGCATCTGTTAGAGCTTATCAATGATATTCTCGATATGTCAAAAATTGAATCGGGAAAAATTGAGCTTGATATCAAGCAAACGGACCTGAAAACGTTTTTAAATGATCTCTCTGTTTTTTTTCAACCTGCCATTGAGGCGAAAGATCTTTATCTCTTTTTTGATATTGAGGAAAATATCCCTGATGTGTTTGTTGATCAGGATAAAGTTCGACAAATTTTCAATAACCTTGTCTCAAATGCCATCAAGTTTACATCCCAAGGCGGTGTTACCATTCATGCAAAATCTTCAGGCATGGGGGTGACTTCCGGACAAGAGCCTCTTTGGGTCGAGGTTTGCGTTGAAGATACCGGTATCGGTATTGAGGAAGAAGATATTGAGAAACTGTTTGATAAATTTACCCAGATAAACGTTTCGTCAAGCCGTCAATACGAGGGGACAGGATTGGGGCTCAGTATCGCTCGGGGATTAATCGTCTTGCATCGGGGAGTTATCTGGGCTGAAAGCGAACACGGGGTAGGCAGCAGGTTTCATTTTATCCTGCCGGCCCAGGAAAAGGTTCTGGCGCAATCCGATGACCCGGTTATAGAGGAACAAATGGCGGGGGCCTTGGCCGGATATTTTGATAAACCTCAAGAACTTTTTTTGGAGAACCCTGTGTATGCTGGCAAAACGGTTAAATGTTGGGAGTATGAGCATTGTGGCCAATCCAGTTGCCCTGCCTACGGAAACAGGGAACTTCGCTGTTGGCTGATAAGCGGTACCCATTGTAAAGGGGTGAAAGTGACCGGTTACCCTGAAAAGGTTGAGTTTTGTAAAGCATGCGATATTATAGAAAATCTTGTCATTGAGGAATACCAACGACACGGTGATGAGCTGTCTTTGGAGTTGACATCGCAGAGCAGCAGGACTCCTCGGGAACGAGCCAAGAAAACCATATTGGCCATAGACGATAATCCAGAGGTTATTGAGCTGATACGGAAAAATATAGGATCTGATTACACCGTTGTCGGTGTTGTGCACGGTAAAGACGCCGTGCATACCGCACAAATAGTTAGGCCGGCGGCAATTACCCTTGATATTATGATGCCGGAAAGAAACGGTTGGCTTGTATTGCAGGATTTGAAAAACAATCCGGAGACCCAGGATATTCCGGTCATTATTCTCTCCATTGTCGACGAGAAAAAAACAGGGTTCAGCTTAGGGGCTGCCGAATATATAGTAAAACCGATTAACAAGGAAATATTACTCCATAAACTCAAAAATATCGAAAAAAAATCGTTTATCCGCAAAATCATGATTGTCGAAGATGAAGAGGAAACCTTTGATGCCGT
Source organism: uncultured Desulfobulbaceae bacterium (assembly GCA_945787305.1). Lineage (GTDB taxonomy): Bacteria > Desulfobacterota > Desulfobulbia > Desulfobulbales > Desulfobulbaceae > DRLX01. The sequence continues at coordinate 7,333 of CALZIH010000099.1, forward strand.
TGGCCATTTCCTAAAGTCCGAGGGCTACGAAGTTATAACTGCCACGAGCAATAAGGATGCAATAGAAGGAATCGGTAGTGCAAAACCTGATTTGATAGTACTCAATCTGATTATGCCGGATGCAGAGGGGTTTGACTTGATTGAATATGTGAAGTCCGATGAGCAGGCCAAAGATATCCCCCTGATTCTTGTGACCGATGACAAGTTAGATGAGGAATACGTCAATGTGTTAAATGGACGGTTCCGGGTTACCTTAAACAAAGGAAACCTGACTGAAAAAGAATTGCTTGGCGAACTAAAAGAAAACATAATAAAAATGGACGGTTAACCGGGTGGGGTTTGTTCACGGCAACCTCGTGGAGAAATAATGCAGGAAAACGATAATTCAACAAAGAAAATCTTGATAGCCGATGACAATCAGGACAGTCGTGAACTTGTCATCAAGATTTTAAGCAAAGAGGGATATCAGCTTTCCGAGGCTGTTGACGGTGAAGACGCTTTTAATCAAATATCGTTAGACAAACCAGAGCTTATTCTTATGGATATATCCATGCCGAAGATTAACGGCTATGAACTCTCAGGCATAATTAAAGGCTCGGAAGTGTTTAAGGATATAAAGATTGTTGCGCTTACGGCCCATGCCATGAAAGGAGACAGAGACCAGGCGCTTGCCGCGGGGTGTGACGGCTATATTACCAAACCGATAAATGTCAAAGAGTTCACAAAAACCATTAAGCAGTTTTTACAGGCATAACCAAGCGAAGAGTTCACGTGCATTCAAATCCTAAAATTTTAATCGTTGATGATAATGTAGATACCGTTGAGCTGTTACGGAAAAGGTTTCACGCCGATGGCTATGATACTGCAGAAGCATATGATGGCGAGCAGTGCCTGCAAAAAGTTTCGGAATATGATCCGGATGTGATTGTACTCGATGTCATGATGCCGAAGATGAGCGGATATGAGGCCTGTGAACAGCTGAAAAGTGATGAAACGACCAAGCATATACCGGTACTGATGCTTACAGCTAAGAGCGAAGTGCCGGACAAGGTGAAGGGGTTGGACATTGGCGCTGAAGGATACATCACCAAACCTTTTGATTATAAGGAGGTTGCCGCTCGGGTTCGATCACTGCTTACCCAGAAAAATGCATCCATGGAACAGGCGGAAAAGGAAAAATTTGCGGCATTGGATCATTTTGTTGATGAAGTCTCCCATGAGGTGCGCAACCCCCTAGTTACCATAGGCGGTTTTGCCCGTCGGGTGAGGAAAAATCTTCCCGAAGACAGTGAGAACAGAAAATACATGGATATCATTTTACGGAACGTTGAGGTTCTGGAGAAAATGGTTCACCAGCTGATTTTTCTGAAAAGTGCCAGCCTTTGTTACACGGAACCATCCAATATTAATGAAATAACAGAGAATGCCCTCAGCCTCTACAAGCATGAACTGGAAAAAAAGGGCATCAAACTTGAGTTGCACCTTTTCGATAATCCTCCCGATATCTGTGTCGATCAGGAAAAT